>JACQPO010000026.1 GCA_016207545.1 Methanobacteriota archaeon
CGAGGAGTGCTTCTACGACACGGTGAAGGCGTTCAACTTCGCGGAGCGGTACCAGATGCCGGTCATCCAGCTCGTCGACAAGGCTCTCGCGAACAGCACGCAGACGCTCCCGTACCTCACCGCCGATGGCGCAAGGATCGAGCGCGGGGCGCTCGCGCGGCCCGGGGACGGCGACGGCGGCTACCTCCGATTCCGCTTCACGGAGAATGGGATCAGCCCGCGCGCCGTGCTCGGGATGCCCGGCACGATCTTCTGGAACACGGGGGACGAGCACGACGAGCAGGGCCACATCACGGAGGACCCCGTGCTCCACGTGCTCATGATGGAGAAGCGCATGGGGAAACTCGACCTCGCGCTCAAGGAAATCCCCGACGAAGATCAAGTCGTCTACCATGGGGACGCCGACGCGGACACGGTCGTCGTGAGCTGGGGGTCCACGAAGGGCGCGCTCCTCGACGCGATGGACGCGCTCCGCGCGGCGGGCCGCAAGATCGGGTTCCTCCAGTTCCGGCTCCTCCACCCGTTCCCCGCAGCGCACGCGACGCGGCTCCTCCGGAAGCGCACGAACATCGTGGACGTGGAGATGAACTTCTCCGGCTTCCTCGGCGGGTTGCTCCGGGAGAAGACGGGAATCGCGGTGACCCACAAGATCCTGAAATTCACGGGACGGCCGATGTCGTGCAACGAGCTGGGGGACGCCCTGCGGGCCGTCCTCGACGGGAACGCCCCGGAGCGGCAGGTGTTGATGCATGGCGCCTGAGCAGATCTTGACGCCCGCGGACTACCAGACGGACGTCCACAACGACTGGTGCCCCGGCTGCGGTGACTTCGGGATCCTAAAGGCCCTCCAGATGGCGCTGTCGGACCTCAAGCTCGCGCACGACAACGTCGCGCTGTTCTCCGGCATCGGGTGTTCCGCGAAGACGGTCCACTACGTGAGCACGTACGGGATTCACACGCTCCACGGCCGGGTCGTGCCGTTCGCGACGGGCGCAAAGCTCGCGAACCCGGACCTCGAGGTCATCCTCCTCGGCGGCGACGGGGACGGCATGGGGATCGGCGCGGGCCATTTCGTGAACGCGGGCCGCCGAAACGTGGACATGTGTTACCTCCTCCACGACAACCAGGTGTACGGGCTGACAAAGGGCCAGGCGTCCCCGACGTTGCGGCTCGGGTTGAAGCCGAAGTCCCTCCCGCAGCCAAACATCAACGAGGCCGTGAACCCGATCTGGCTCGCGATCGCGTCCGGCGCGACGTTCGTCGCCCGCGGCTACTCGTTCGACATTCGCCACTTGAAGGACCTCATCGTCAAGGGGATCCGGCACAAGGGGTATGCGTTCATCGACGTCCTCCAACCCTGCCCGACGTACAACAACCTGAACACGAAGGACTGGTACGGCGGGGTGGACCGCACGGGGTCCGACGGCAAGAAGCTGCCCCGCGTGTACAAGCTCGAGGAGATCGACGGGTGGGACCCCGTCGTCCACACCCCGGAGGAGACCCCGGAGAAGCAGCTCCAGGCCCTGCGGTCCGCCCTCGAGTGGGACGACCGGATCCCGCTCGGCATCTTCTACCAGAACCCGCTCCTGCCGACGTACGAGGAGCGCCTCGAGGCCCGCATCCCCTCGTACCGGGAGGCGCCGCCCGCGAAGCAGGTCATCGCGGACGCGGAGGGCCGGCCGACCGCGCGGCTCCAGAAGTTCCTGGACGAACTCGCGGTTTGAGGCTCCGCACGGCTTGTTCCCTCACCGCGGAACACCCAAATTTATAAGTCTGTTATATTCGTTACTCGGAGCGGGGTCTGACGCGTGATCGCGCCCCGGGCGACATCGTCGAAGCGACCGCAGGTCGACGAGCCAGTCGCCTGCCCGGAATGCAAGAGCACGCACCTCGTGCGCGACGAGCAGCGCGGGGAAGTCGTCTGCGACGGGTGCGGCCTCGTAATCAGCGACAGCGCGATTGATCCCGGGCCGGAGTGGAGCGCGTTCAGCGTGGAGGAGCACGACCGCCTTTCGCGGACGGGCGCGCCCCGCGGGTACACGAGCCAGTCAATCAGCCTCACGACGGTCATCCCGTTCGCGGCCAAGGACAGCAAGGGCAACCCCATCCCCGTGCGGGAGCGGGAGAAGTACTTCCGGATGCGGAAGCTCCAGCGCCACAGCGATCACAGCCGTCCCGGGGAGCGCAGCCTGCCGGAGACGATGGTCGTCCTCGACCGGGTCGCGTCCTCCCTCGGCCTCCCGAAGGCGCTCGAGGAGCAGGGGGGGTTCCTGTGCAAGAAGGCGCTCGAAAAAGGCCTGTTGCGCGGCCGCAAGATTGCGGCGATCGTGGCGGCGGCCGTGTACGCGTCGTGCCGCATGGGGGGCGTGCCCCGCACGTTGGAGGAACTCCAGCAGGCGACGGGCGTGCGGAAGAAGGAGATCGGCAAGTCGTACCACGTCTTGCTCCGGGAACTCGGCCTGCGCGTGCCCCCGTCGAAGCCCGCGGACTACGTGTCCCGGTTCTGCAGCGAGCTCGGGCTCGGCACGGACGTGCAGCGGCAAACGTACAAGATCCTGAAGGAGATCGAAGCGTCGGATCGTTCCCTTGCCCTGTCCCCGGTGGGGACGAGCGCGGCCGCGATCTACCTCGCTTCCCTCGCGTGCGGAAAGCGACGGCCACAGAAGCTTGTCGCGAAGGTCGCGGGCGTGAGCGAGGTCACGCTGCGGAACCGGTTCCGGTACGTGAGCGACCTCTCACGTCTCCTCCTGGCCGCGCCGCGGACGCGGGCGACGCCCCCGCCGCCTCGCTGATTAACGCCCCTCAACGGGTACGTCGACTTTCTTCGCACCTTCCCAGATCCGCTCCATGATATTCGCGAGCGCTTGAGCGAGTGCCCGGTCGTCCGTCCAGATGCAGATGTCGTCCCCCCGGTAGAACGAGTCGTCGTCGGGGATCGGGTGGGACATGATGAACTGCCGCGCGTCCGCGACGTGCATGTACATCGGCACGTAGAAGTCGACGCTCCGGAGTTCCGCGTACCGCGCGAGCCGCTCCACGTCCTTCAGGTTCTCTTGCGTCACGGGGAACGCGTACCGGAAGCGGACGCCGTTCTCGGACTTCTCGATGATCTGTTCCCCGAACCCGCGCATCACGCGGCCTGGACTGCGCATCGTGCCGATCCCGATCCAAGACTTCTCCGCGCTCTCGTACATCTTGATGAGCCGCTCGCGGACGTTCCGCCGCCCGTATATCGCCTCGAACCGGCCCTTCTCCTCCGGCGCGATCTGGCCGAGAACGGCGAACTCCTTCGCGCTCGCCTCGAGGTTCCGTTCCAGGCCCGCGGCCCGGTCCCGTAGCTCCTCGACGGTCTTCTCCATGTATCGGGCGAAGGGCACCGCCTTGTAACGCAGCGGGGTCTCCGGGATGATGTCGACGAGGCCCTTCTCGTGGAGCTGGGACATCGTCGCGTAGATACGCGTCCGGGGGACGCGCGCGTGCGGCGTGACCTGGGACGCGGTCGCGGTGTCGAGGTCGAGGAGCGCGAGGTAGACGCGGGCCTGGTACTCCGTCAACCCGTGGTCCATGAGCTTCCGAATGCGCTCCGCGTTCACCGGCACGGCATGCACGCCACGGTCCCGCGTCCCTAAATAGGTTGTTACCGGAGCGAGTGACATCGTTCGCGCGTATGTGCGCCCGCGCACGCGCGCGAGGCCGGAAAGGTTTTAAAGACCCCGGGGTTACGTTGCCCCCACGTTGTAGCTTATAAGCTCTCCGTTATCGGAGGCATCTCGAATGCCAGATTCCATCGTACGGGAGATTCTGACGCGCGCCACGGACGAACCTGCCCCGCGGGACATGGGGATGGCAGGGTACGGTGCGGACGACCAAGAGCTCGAGCGGATCCTCTCCGGGCTTCGGACGAACATCAAAATCGTCGGCGTTGGCGGCGGTGGGTGCAACACGATCGACCGCCTTGCGGAGGCCGGCGTCGTCGGCGCGGAGATGTACGCGTGCAACACGGACGCGCAGCACCTGCTCACGATCCGTGCGCCCCACAAGGTCCTATTCGGGCGGCGCAGCACGCGGGGACTCGGCGCGGGCGCGTTGCCCCAGGTCGGCGAGGAGGCCGCGCGGGAGGCGGAGGAGGAAATCCGCAAGGCGCTCCAGGGCGCGGACCTCGTGTTCATCACCTGCGGCCTTGGCGGTGGCACCGGGACCGGAGGTTCGCCTATCGTCGCGCAGATTGCGCGGGAGCTGGGCGCGCTTACGGTCGCGATTTGCACGTGGCCGTTCCGGGCGGAAGGCGTCGTCCGATGGGAGAACGCGGAGTTCGGACTCGAACGGCTCCGCAACTTCGCGGACACCGTGATCGTAATCCCGAACGACAAGCTCCTTCAGCTCGTCCCGCGGCTCGCGCTGAACCAGGCGTTCAAGATCGCGGACGACGTCCTGATGCGGGGCATCAAGGGCATCACGGAGGTCATCACGAAGCCCGGGCTCGTGAACCTCGACTTCAACGACATCAAGACGATCATGAAGGGCGGCGGTGTCGCGATGATCGGGCTCGGCGAGGGCGAGGAGGACAACCGGGCGGAGGAGGCCGTCGATGAGGCGATCAACTCGCCGCTTATCGACGTGGACATCTCCAGTGCGAGCGGCGCGCTCATCAACGTGACCGGCGGCGCGGACATGACCGTGAGCGAGGCGGAGCGCGCGGCGGAACTCGTGCAGTCGCGCATCTCCCCGAACGCCCGGATCATCTGGGGCGCGACGATCGACCCGGCGCTCCAGCACAAGATGCGGTGCATGGTCATCCTGACGGGCGTGAAGAGCAAGCAGATCTTCGGCCCCGCGGAGACCCGCCGGGCGAAGGAAGTCGGCGTCGACGTGGTGAGATAGGGTGGCGACCGGGCTCGTCGAAAAGTCCTGGGAAATCCAGAAGCGCATCGAGGAGCGCGCGAAGCGGCTCGGGAAGGGGAAGTACGGCCGCGTGCTCCAGATGGCCCGGAAGCCGACGGCGGAGGAGTACAACCGGATCGTGCAGATCGTCGCGCTCGGCCTGCTGATCCTCGGCGCGGTCGGGTTCGGCATCTACCTCTTGTTCCAGGTCGTCGGTCCCTACGTCGCAAGCCTGTTCGGGTGAGGCCATCATGGCGGGATTGCTCGAGGACATGGAGTCGCCACCGCCGTCCCGGCCCGAGGCCCCTCCCCCGCCGAAGCCCGCGCCGGGCACGTTTGGCGTGAGGCTCGAGCTGAAGGGCACGGACACGACGTCCCTCACCGCGGGGAAGAGCCAAGACTTCGAGTTCGAGGTCACAAACGTGGGGAAGGAGGACGACTCGATCCGGATCAAGGTCGACCTCCAGTACGGCTCGCAGGAGGCGGAGTTGCCGGAGTGGACCGTGAAACTCCACGGGGTCGAGGATAAGGTGTGGGACGTCACGTTCTCGAAGATCAACGAGAAGGACATCGTCCTCATCAGCGGCGGGAAACGGGAGGTCACGCTGACAGTCACGTGTCCCCGCGGCGTCCGGTTCGGGGACAAGGTGAACATCGTCCTCCACGCGATCTCGCAGGGCGATGCAGAGGCGAAGGACAACAAGACGATCACCGCCACCGCGCGGCCCGCGGTCCTCGGCGTGAAGACGAGCATCGGCCACGAGCGGGTGGTCGCGGACAGCCTGGCGGCCCGCGCGAAGGAGCGGGATATCGGCGTGTTCTCCATCCTGGCCCCGGAGACCTTGCGCGGTTACATCTTCGTGGAGAGCATGAACCCGGACCGGCTCGAGGAAGTTGTCCGCGGCATCCGGCGGGCGCGGGGCCTGGCGGGGCGGGAGAAGACGGGCGAGATCCGGGAGACGCGCCTCGAAGAGATCGAACACTTCCTCACGCCGAAGCCAATCGTGAGCGGAATCATGGAGGGCGACATCGTCGAGCTCGTCGCCGGCCCGTTCAAGGGCGAGAAGGCCCGCGTGCAGCGGATCGACGAGGCGAAGGAGGAGCTCACGGTCGAGCTGTTCGAGGCGATGGTCCCAATCCCGATTACCGTGCCGGGAAAGGACGTGCGGGTGATCGAGAAGGAAAAGGAAGAGAAGTAGGCCCTACGCGACGCAGCCCTTCTCGCTGAACTTCACACTCGCGACAATTCCGTATACGTTCCGGTGGCTTGCGAGCATCTCCTCGTCGCGGATCCACCACTGCTTCGTGTTCGTCGCGAGCGCGGTCTTGAACTCGATCCCGTGGGGCAGCGTGAAGAATGGCTTGATGATCGTGCCGTCCGGATATGACAGGGATTCGCATTCGGCCCCCATGATGCCCGGGATCCTCAGCGCAGCCCTCGGCCCCTCGATGTCGAGCCGAATGTCCGCGACCATGAACGGATGAATCTTCTCCGCGAGGCTCGCGAAGATCTCGAAAATCCCGCCGCCGACTTTGCCGCTGCAAATCGTCTCAATCGCCTTGCGCTGGGTTTCGTTCGCTCGCTTGTCCACGTAGAACCGCGCAATTCCTCGGCCTTGTTCGATGAGGCCTGGGAAGAAGTACGCGGCGGCGAAGACGACTCCGTCGAGTTTCGTACCGTCGTACCGGCCCTTTCGGATCCGCCACGCGCCGACCCCATGGCAGTTGCCCTGCGTCGGCCGCGCGTTGAAGTTGCACGGACAGCCCCAGTCGCAGTTGCAGAACGTGAAGTAGTCCGCCTCGAATTCCCACTTCGTCCCCGCTCCCTTCTTTGCCACGGACGAATCCCGGCCCGGCATGTCGCAAGAGGAATAAAAGTGCGTCGTTCGCCCCGTGTCCAAACCTTTATATCGCGTCCGTTGGTCGCCTCCGCGGCATGCCGGAACGTCTCGAAGTCCTCGTGGAAGGCGGCAAGGCGACCGCGGGTCCGCCGCTCGGTCCCGCCCTCGGCCCGCTCGGCGTGAACATCGTCCAGGTCGTCAAGGACATCAACGAGAAGACGAAGTCGTTCGACGGGATGAAGGTCCCCGTGGTCCTCCTGATTGACCCGAAGACGAAGCGGTATACAATTGAGGTCGGGACGCCGCCCGTGTCCGCGCTCATCCTCAAGGAAATCGGGGCGGAGAAGGGGAGCGGGGAGGCGGGGAAGACGATGATCGGCAACATCTCCCTCAAGCAGGCAATCAAGATCGCGGACATCAAGAAGGACGCCTTGCAGGGCGGCGACCTCAAGAAGCGGGTCATGGAGGTCATCGGCACCTGCGTGTCGATGGGCGTCACGGTCGAGGGGAAGTGGCCGAAGGAGATCCTGGCCGAGATCCAGGCCGGGAAGTACGATGCGGCCCTCGCCGCGTGAGCCGTCACGTTTCGTGACCAAATCCTCAAATACCCCGGCCCCTCTCGACGCCCTCCCGCTGTAGGAGGCGCGGCGCGCCGCACGTACTACGGAGGTGGTCCGCCGATGGCGGACGCAAAAACCGTCGAAGCGATCAAGAAGGCGATCGAATCCGCTCCGGAGCGGAAGTTCCCGGAGACCGTGGAAGTCGCCATCAACCTTAGGGACATCGACCTCTCCGCCGCGAAGAATCGGATCGACGAGGAGGTCGTGTTGCCGAAGGGCCGCGGCAAGCCCATCAAGGTGTGCCTCTTTGCGAGCGGCCAGCTTGCGTTCAACGCACGCGACTTCGCGGACTTAATCATCGCGCCGGAACAGATCGAGGAGTACGCGACGAACAAGCGAAAGGGTCGCGAGCTCGCGGGGACGTACGACTTCTTCCTCGCGGAGGCGCCGCTCATGCCCGTCATCGGCAAGCGGCTCGGCCAGATCCTCGGTCCGCGCGGCAAGATGCCCCGGCCGGTGCCGCCGACCGCGAACCTGGAGCCGATGATCCGTTCCATGCGGAACACGGTCCGTGTACGCACGAAGAACAACCGGACGTTCCACGCGCCGATCGGCACGCGCGCGATGCCGCCGGAGGACTTGGCGGAGAACCTCGACTTCCTCGTGCAGCGCGTGACCGCGAAGTTGGAGCGGGGCAAGTTCAACATCCACTCCGCGTTCGTGAAGACGACGATGGGACCCGCCGTGAGGTACATGTGATGATCGGGGAAGCGCGCGTGAACCCGGCCAAGGTCGCGGAGGTCGACGCCCTCGTCTCCCGCCTGAAGGAGGCCCCCGTGGTCGGCATCGCCGATGTGCGGGGCATTCCCGCCGTGCAGTTCCAGGCGATTCGTCGGCGACTCCGCGGGAAGGCGGACATCCGCGTCGCGAAGAACACGCTGATCCGCCTCGCCCTCGAGCGGGTGGCGGCGGAGCGGAAGGGCCTCGCGGACCTCGCGTCCGCGCTCGCCGGGCAAATCGCGGTCGTGACGACGACCCTGAATCCGTTCAAGCTGTTCAAGGAGCTCGAGGGGACGAAGACGCCGGCCCCCGCGCGTGGCGGCGAGGCCGCGCCCACGGACATTTGGGTCCGCGCGGGCGACACGCCGTTCAAGCCCGGGCCCGTTGTCGGCGACCTGCA
Organism: Methanobacteriota archaeon; assembly: GCA_016207545.1. Taxonomy (GTDB): domain Archaea; phylum Thermoplasmatota; class Thermoplasmata; order RBG-16-68-12; family EA-27; genus EA-27. The sequence goes on from JACQPO010000026.1 coordinate 8,463, forward strand.
GAAGGCGGGCATCCCCGCCGCAATCGAGCGCGGCAAGGTCGTGATCAAGAAGGACAAGCTCCTAGTGAAGCAGGGCGATCCGATTCCCCGCGAGGTCGCGCAGGTCCTCGCGCGGCTCGAGATATTCCCCCTCATCGTCGGCCTCGACCTGCGTAGCGCGTACGAGGACGGGCGCGTCTACGGCCGCGACGTCCTCGCGATCGACGAGGGGAAGGTTCGCCAGGACGTGATGCACGCGATTCGCCACGCGGTGAACCTGGCGGTGTTCGCAGAGTACCCGACGAAGTTCACGATCCCGATGCTGCTCTCGTCCGCGTACCGGAAGGCGCTCGCCCTCGCGGTCCACGCGGAGATCCCGACGAAGGACAGCGTGAAGGTGCTCCTCTCGAAGGCGTACGCGCAGGCGCTCGCGCTCGCGGCGCGGGCCCCCGAGGCCTTCGACGAGGAGGCGCGGAAGCGGCTTTCCGCCGGACCGGCCCCGCCCCCGGCGGAGAAGAAGGAGGAGCCGAAGAAGGAGGAGAAGGAGGCGTCCGAGGAGGACGCGGCGGCGGGGCTGGGATCGCTCTTCGGATAACCGGACAGGAGGTGAACACGCATGGAATATGTGTACGGCGCGCTGGTGTTGCACGCGGCCGGCAAGCCCGTCACGGAGGAGAACCTGAAGAAGGTCCTCACCGCGGCGGGCGTGAAGCCGGACGAGGCGCGGATCAAGGCGCTGACCGCGGCTCTGGAAGGGGTGAACATCGACGAGGCGATCGCGACGGCGGTCGCCCTCCCCGCAGCGACGGCAGCGCCCGCGGCACCGGCGGCAGCAACGGAGAAGAAGGAAGAGAAGAAGAAGGAGGAAGAGGAGAAAGTCTCCGAGGAGGAAGCGGCCGCAGGGCTCGGCGCCTTGTTCGGCCTGTGACCCCCTCCGCCCTCCGCACGATGGGCGTCCGCCTTTCGACCCGCGAGCGGACACGCTGGCGGGCTTGAGCCTTTTCCGTGGACGTACGAGGTAAGCTGACTTCCCCGTTCCCGTGTGTTTTCCTCGTGGGCCCGTACCATCGCGCGTTCGCGATCGCCCTCGGATGCTCCGCCGTTTTGGCGGTGGGGCTCCTGCGCGCGTACTTGGTCGCGCCCGCGCCGCTGACCTCCGCCGAAATCTTGCTCGCGACGCGACGCGCCGTGGACGAAGCCGTGGAAACCGCAATCGAACGTGGCGGTTTGCGCGACGCCGAGGCGTTTGTCACGCGCTTCATTTCCGTGCAACTCGAGAGGATGGAGTTTGGCGGCGTCGAGGTTCGCCTTCGTCGCCCTAATGATCTCAACCCGTGGGCCCCGTTCCACTTCTTCGTCGAAATCGGCGACCTCTCCGTCCGGTTCGATATCGACGGCACGCGGGACCCGCTCCTCGCGATTCGCCTCGGGCTCGATGTGCGGATTCGCGCGGACCCGAACCATCCGTACGCGAGCCATGGCGAGCCGGGCATCTTGGCGGTGTGCCTCGCTCATCGGTACTACCACGCCGCACCCGACGGACCCGACCTGTTCGCGCGGTTGGAGAATAAGACTCGCGACCCCTACCACTTCGGGTTCGAGACGTTCGTCACGGACGGAGACCGCCTGGCAGTGGACCACATTTACCTCGAGACGGGAGCCTGGGGCCTGACCGTCGAGCAAGCCGTGCGCTATGGGCGGTGAAGCGTTCTAGTACGGCGGCGGCGTTCCCCTGGCGGTGGTGAGACTCGGATCGCTGAGCCCGCGAGGACGGTGATGACGATCCTGAGTTCTGAGTTGCGCTACCGGCGGTCGTTCACGAGGTAGTGCTCGAACCGCCGCCACACCTGGTCGACGGACTCCGGGTACTTCGTCGGGTCCCGGATCCGCAGGCTGAGGAACGCCCCGGCCGTGCGGCCCACGAAAGAGATGACGTAGACCGCTAGGAGGCCGAGCCACAGGGACCCGAGCGCGCCTTCGGACGCGCGGGCGAGGTAGCCGCCGAGGAGGGTGCCCGCAAACGTGACGAGCCCAATTGCTCCGTTGAACAGCCCGAAGTACTCTGCGTGCTTCTTCGGCGGAGCGACGTCGAGGATGTACGCGTTGAACGCGATGTTCACGATCGCGGTCGGGACCCCCATCGCGACCGCCACGAGGTAGATGAAGAACAGGTCGTTCGCAAACCCGTAGGCGAGGGGCACGAGGACGAACAGGAAGCGGCTCGCCTGGATGAGGGCCACGGGTCCCACGCGGTCCAGCAGCCTGCCGACCTGGGACTGGAGGACGATCGTGGAGACGGCGGTCACGACCGTGATCATGACGATGTGAAGGTTGCTCGCGCCGAGGACGACGGCGACCGTGATTGGCACGAGCGGCCAAATCATGGACATGAAGAAGTTGTAGAACGTCTGCACTTTCACGAAATATAGGAAGTCCGCACGGCGCTCCGCGTCGACGGTTGGGTCCGTCCGCGGCGATCCGTCGCCCTCCGTGACCGTGGCCTTCGTTTCGCGGACCAGGAGCAGGACGAGGCCCGACGCAATCCCGACGATCGCGGCGATCACGAACGGGATGTGGAACCCTTCCGCGGACGTCTGCGGCGCCTGGAAGACGATGAGCGCCGCGAGCAACGTCCCCATCAAGCTCGCGATGCCGCCAATCCGGCTCACGCTCCCGAACACGCGCCCCCGTTTCCCAAACGCGATTTTTTCCCCGAGAAGGGCGCTCCAGTTCGGGACGACCATGGAGATCGCCAGCGACTGCACGAGCACGACGAGGATAAGCTGCCACGGGGACGCGGACGCGGCGATGAGCAAGAACAGGGACATCGACAGGATCGTCCCGAGGACGATGAACGGCACGCGGCGCCCGACGCGGTCGCTCAGCCGGCCCCACGGGAGCTGGAGGAGGTTCGGGAACAGGTTCGAGAACGCGGACAGCCAGCCAAGGTCCGCGGTCGTCGCGCCGAGCCGGGTCGCGTAGTACGGGACGAACGGCCCCGCCAATCCGTGCCCGAGCTGACCTACGGCCTGATGCGCGTAGAGCGGGCGGCGTCCCTCGCGCATCCGCTCGAGAAGCGGAATCCCATCACCTTCCGACGAAGGCCCCCGTAGCGCGGGAAGGCAGAAATAAGCTTTTCCGCCCCGCGGCTCACTCTACGTCGGAAACGCCGCGCTTCGCCTCCTCATGCAGGCGCTTCGCACGCTGTTTGGCGTTGAACCCCGTGGCCCGCTCCAAGAATACGTTCCACGCGGTGCGTGTGCGCACCGCGGTTTCGTCGTCGACCTTCGGATTTGCGGTCGTGTTCACGAACAGGGACTTTCCGTCCGTCCAGGCGGCGATCCGCTCGAGGGCCCCGTACGAGGCGACGAACTTCCCGTCCTCCTCGCGCACCGGGCCGAACACCATCTCCATGAGGTCCTTCAGGCGCACGCCCTCGATGTTCTTGTACTGTCCCCGTTTGACGGGATACGCCTGCATAGGGAATCCCGCGCCGGGAACGTTTAACGGGCTAAAAGGTTACGCGGATTGTCTTCGTCGGTGGACGGGATCGGGATTGCGGGGGATGGGATAGACGGGCTGGGGAGGGCCTAGGCGGTGGTGGCTTGGATTCGCACGGGCGGTGTCCTAGGCATGGGTCTGGTGCTTCTCAATGTCACGCCAGGTTCCCTGGAAGTTTCGCTGGGCGAAGGGGGGCCCCCCTGCGTGCACGCCCGCTACGGTACGGGGGCCGCTCCTCGCACGAGGCCATGCACATCCGCCGATGTTTGCATCAGCCCCTCTAACTCCAAGAGGTCTAGCCAGGGTGCGCGGCACTCGCACGCGAGGTCGTCGAGGCGGTCCCCGAGGCCGAGGGAGAAGTCCTCAATCGCCCCGAGGAACGAGCGGTCGCACGTCCCGCAGTTGTGCGCACCCCGCCGCAGGCCTCCGCCCGTGGGATGGGACTTCGGGTGCGCGCGCAGGTCGCGGCACTGCCGGAGTACCTCCGAGACGGACCACAGCCATGGGGGCCGGTATGCCCCCCGCTTGAACAGGTGGTCGACGACCGTGTTCCGCTGCACGTTCATCGGGTTGATCGAAATCGTATCGCTGACCGCGTCCACCGCATGCGCGGTCTCGACGACATCCTCGATCGCCTCTCGCTCCGTCAGAAACGGCGGCTTCAGCAGCAGGTACGACTTCACGGTCGCGCCGACTTCGTGCGCGAGGCTCGCGGCGCGAACGTGTTCCTTCAGCCCCCAGAACTTGTTCACCGCGTGACGCAACACGACGTCGTTCGCGCTCTCCAGGCCGAGCGCGATCTCGAACTTCGGGCACAGCCGCACGCCTTCCTCCAACGGTTCGCGCCGGACGAGGTGGGCGAGGGTCTCCACGAGCACCTTCTCGCACCGCCCGCCCAGCGCCTTCAGAACGTTGCGGCGAACCTCGGGGAACACCTCGTGCTCGTCGAAGAAGTTCCCGCTCGTGTACACCTTCACGAATGGCTGGCCGCGATGCCGCGCGAGTACGGCGTCGAGCTGCGTCTCGAGGTCCTCCGGGGACACCTCGATCGCGACGTCGTTCACGTACCCGCACATGGAGCAGCCGCTCTTCCGGGCCCAGTAGCAACCGCGGGTCCGGAAGATGATGACCCACGCGTCGACGACCTTCCCGTCGAGGACGTCCTTCTCCGACCATGTGGAGATGATTTCGCGCGGGTTCGCGGGGCGGACGTCCCGCAGTTGCGTCACGAGTTCCGGCAGGCGCACGGGCGCGACGAAGAGGGGGGCGCGGAAAAAGGTTTGGTCACCGGGTCGCGAGCGCGCGCATCCCGACCGCGATGCCGATCACCGCCAACAGGATGCCGAGGGATTCGAGGGTCGGGGTGACGAAGGCGGGCAGGCGCTGGAGGTCCGCCGGATCGATCACCCGCAGGGCACCCAAGAGCTGCAACAGCCGCGAGATCAGAACGAACCCGAACCCGGTCGCGAGGAGTCCGATGCCGATCCCCGGCCGACCGTGCGCGTGCTCCCCGTGTGGGACGATCTTCACGGCCTTCGCGGGCACCACCTCGGCCGCAGCGCCAGCGGGTTTTGATGCGACCTCTACGGCGGGCGCAGTCCCAACCGGCGCGGGGGCGGTCGCCACGGCCGACGTCGCCGCCGCGTACGACTTCGGCGCATACTTGCGCTCCCCGTAGCAGTACCAGCGATCGTATTCCTTGATGAACGTGAGTTCCTCGCCGCACGTCGGACAGGGATTCTTGACCTTCTTCGGCGCGTACTTCTTCTCCGCGTAGCAGTACCACCGGTCGTATTCCTTGATGTACGTCAGTTCCCTCCCGCACGTCGGGCAGGGGTGCTCGGCCTTCTTCTCCGCCTTGACTTTGGGCGTCACCGCGGAAAGCGCGGGCTTCTCCTCCACGACGGGCGCGGGCTCGCGGCCGTATCCCTTCGGCGCGTAGTTCCCGCACGAGAAGCAGTACAGGCGATCGTACTGCGCGATGTACGTGAGTTCCTTCCCGCATTTCGGACACGGAAGCGGCTTCGCGACCTCGACCGGGGTCACGCGGGGCACGGGCGGCGGCGCGGGTGCGACGACGGGCCCGACCACGGGCTCCGATTCGACGACGGCGGGCGCTTCCGCCCCACGGGGGGGCGCGTTCCCCACGGGCGGCTCCACGACGGGCGCAGGCGGCGCGGCCTCGACCGGCGGGGCCTCGGCCCGCTTGGGTGCGGCGGCGGGGGCCTCCGCCTTCGTCGGAGCTTCTACCTTCGCCGGCTCGACGACTTCGGGCTCGCGCTTCGGTTCCTCCGCGACGACCTCCGAGGCTCTCGCGGCCGGTTCCGGCGCGGCCTCGGGTTTCGGCTCCCCGACGACGGGCTCGGGCGGGGCCGGTGCCGGGGCGGGAAGCGCAACGGCCTCTGGGGCCGCCACGGGCGGGGCGACCTCGGGCGCCTCGGGCTTATACTTTTCCTCCCCCTGCAGTTCTGTCAGGAACGCGAGAAGGCGATCGCGCAACGCGTTCCGCGTGCCGGTCGCGTCGAGGCCATACGCGCGGGACCATCCCTCGAGTTGCACCTTCTTCGCGCGAATGACCTGGTTTTTCGTGAGCTTCGGACGCGCGGGTTTCTCCGCGGGTGGCGAAACGGCGACGGGTTCCGCGCCTGGCGTGGGCTCGGCGATCTTCGGAGGCTCCGCCACGGGCTCCGGGCTCGCGGGCGCGACGACGGGTTCCGCAACCTCCGGCGGAACTTCGGGCTCCGAAGCCGCGACCGGCTCCGGTTCCGGTGCCTTCTCCTCCACGATCGTCGGCTCCGTGGCCTTTGGTTCTTCCGTCAGGACGGGCTCCGCCTTCCCGCGCGCCCCAATCACGGGCTGGATGTCCTTCGGCGCGTACTTGCCTTCCGCGTAGCAGTAATACCGCCGGTATTGCGGGATGTACGTGAGCTCCTTCCCGCACGACGGGCAGTGGTAGTGGCCCTCGTGGGGGTCCTGCGCGGCCCCACCGAGCTGAATTGCAGGGCCTGACGCGTTATAGCCGCGAGGTGCGTAGTTGCCGCAGGCGTAGCAATAGAAACGGTCGTATTGCGGGATGTACGTGAGCTCCTTCCCGCATGTCGGGCAGGCCACGAGCGAAACCCGGCGAAGTCATGCCGGGCTCCCGTAGATAAAGATTCGGGGCTGATTCTCCATGCCGCACGAACGGTTTTTACCGCGGCCGCGGTATGGGCTCGCGCCACCATAGCTCAGTCGGTAGAGCGCTCGCCTTGTAAGCGAGCGGTCGGGAGTTCGATCCTCCCTGGTGGCTTTCCGTCAAAACTTCTGCGACACGGCGCGGCCGTGGTTCGAGATGTTGTAGATGTACGGCGGCACGCCGCGCTTCGTCGCGCGGCCCCGCTCCCGCGTGATGAGCTGGACGGCCTCGAGCACGCGCAGGTGGTGGTAAATCGTCCGGTCGTTGATGTCGAGCTCCTCGGACAGCTCCACGAGCGTCGAGTTCGGCCGGTCGAGCAGGAACCGCAGGATCTGCTTCCGGGTCTCGTTCAATGCTTCGGACGTGTACGGTCGGCGCGGACGCACCTCGAGCCGGAGGCGCTCGTAAATCTGGGTTCCGCGCTCCGACGGAAGGATCTGGATCCTCAGGAGCTGGCTCTTCTCGATCTCCACGAGGTGCCGGTACACCGCCGCCGGGGCCACCCCAAGCTGCTCGGCGAGCTCGAGGATGTTCGTCTCCTTGCCCTTGAACAACTTGTTCTCGACGACGATGGAGAGAACCTCCCGCTGCCGGTCTGTCAGCGCTCGGATCTCCTCCGTCGTAATCACAGCCGTCCGATGTTGAGTTGGCGCTTATAACGCTTTCTTCGTCCGAATCAGTTGCGATTCCGATTCCGGTCAGTTGGTAGGAACCGCTACGCGCGAGTTCGGCGAATGCCGAACCTTGCACGACGTCTGCCGAACGAGGCGTTGCATGTACGCCGAGCGCGCAAGTCGTACGCGCGCACTCCACGGCGCGGAGACAGCACAATGCGGCGGATTCGGGACGAGTCGGGCGCGATCGAGGGCTTGCCCCTTCAACTGATGATCACGGTCATCGTCGCGGGACTCACCCTCGCGGTCATCCTCGGCTGGGTCGTCGCGATCCAGACCCCGGCGGTGATCCGAGGCGTGAACGTGGAGCCTCACACGGTGGATCTCGGCGACGTGCCGATAGACGAGCCCGCGGCGAAGACCCTGACCGTGAAGGTCGTGGTGTACGATGCGAAGAACGCACCGATCAAGGGCGCGGTCGTGGTCGTGAGCGGTGCCGTCGCGACGCCCGTGGCCGCGCAGGACGGGGACGACGGCGAAGTGGACGGGACCGTCACGTTCCGGAACCTCCGGGTGATCCTCCCGCCCGGCGTGAGCATCGGCGAACTCACGTTCACGATCCAGAAGGCAGGGTATCCGTCGAAGGTCTGGACGATCCCCGTCGTCCGCGGCGTGTAACGCATGGAACTTCCGTTCCGCGTCTTCGTGTCCGTGATCGTGGCCGCCATCACGATTCCCGCGATGGTGAACGGCTTGGCGGCGTACGAGGCGGACGCCGTGTCGATCCGTGTCGTCGGCGTGATTGACACCGTCGTCCAGCTTGCCCAGCAGTTCTATCTATCCGGCGGCGGAAGCGAAGACGTCCGGATCGAGCTTCGGGGCGGCATGACCGTTCGCCTCGAGTACGTGGAATTCGGGGACGTCCCCGGCGGTCCGCGTGCGACGACCGCGCGGTACAAGCTCGGGGGGGCAGCAGAGGTCGCCTTGCTCGCCGATCCTCTCGTGCCGATGGCCGGAGATCGAGGGCCGTTGCGTGTAGGCGTGGGCCCTCACGCGGTCCGGGTGACGTACGACGGCGAGGGCCCCGTCCGCCTGGCGGTCGTTGGATGATCGACGAGGCGGTGCACCGGGTCGCGCTGATCCTCGCTGCGTTCGCGCTCCTCGCAGCCGGCTTGTCCGTCGTTCGCCTCTCCGAGGGTGACGCGGTGTCCGAGGCGGCGACACAGATTGCATCCCATCTCGCGCGACAGCTCGACGCCCTAAGCCGACTCGATGCGGAGGTCGTCGCCTTCGCGGGCTCCAGAGGAAACGCGACCATTCCGTTGCCACAAACGTTGCACGGGAGCGCGTATCGCGTGGAACTTCGGTCGCATGAGATCCGCGTTGTCACGGCCACCGTCGTTCAAGGAGCGACGATTCGGGAACCGATCCATCCGTTCCCGCCCACGCAGGAGGCGTATTCTCGGGAAGAGATGGACCGGCTCGACGCGTCGAGCGTCGGGACCGATCCGGGCGTGGGCTTCGTGGCCGTGCGCACGGAGCGCCTCGTGGACGGTGTGCCCATGTTCCTCACGTTTGTTCACTTGCCCGCTTAGGAAAATTTATCGGGACCCTCCGCGTACATCTCGGCGATACCATGCACGCTGAGGGACCCGTGTCCCGTGGTCTTCTTTGCGGTCGGTGATCTGCCGCCCTCAGCGGAGCGCATCTTTCAGACGTTGGTTGTACACGGTCCGCTGACGCACAAGGACCTGATCTCCGCGACCCAACTGCCGCCTCGCACGGTGCGTTTCGCGCTCGAGCGGTTGCGACGCACGGGTCGCATCGAATGGCGGTGGAGTTTGCGCGACGCTCGGCAACGCGTGTACTTCGTGCCCGCGACGCGCGCGGAGTACCCGCCCGCACCCGTCGGATGACCCGTCATCTTAAAGCCTACGCTCGCCATTGCAATTCGGCGAGTGACGGGGGCCCGATGCTCCAACCGTTCGAGGTCGTCGCGGCGAAATTGCTGCCCACGATTCGCGCCCGACTGGCGCAGGTCCTCCTCGACGACCACAAGATGAAGCAGGTCGAGGTCGCGCGGCACCTCGGGATCACGCAGGCGGCCGTGAGCCACTACAAGACGATGAGCCGCGGGATCGACCCGGAGCTCATGCGTTTGTTCCCGGAGATCGACAGGCACGTGAAGGAGCTCGCGGCGGCGATCGCGAACGGGATCGGCCAGACGGAGCAGGTGTCCCGGGTGAACACGCTCGTCGATCGGCTGATGAACACGCAGCGATTTTGCGAGTACCACAAGCGGATCGC
>JACQPO010000027.1 GCA_016207545.1 Methanobacteriota archaeon
CTTGGAGCGCCGCGACGATCGACGGGGCGACGTTCGCGGTCTCCGGGAGAGGCGCGAGGTACGTCTTCGCGCCGAGGCCCGGGTCGTGGACGATCGTGTTGCCCTGCGGATAGACGAACGCCCCGAACGCGCGGAAGCCCGTGTAGATGCGGTCCCCGCGGTTGATCGCGAACGGCTCCGCCCAGTAGATCTCGAATGTCATCGTGTGCGTCACGCCGTCGACGACGACGTGGCTCACCCAGTACGCCTCGCCCGCACGTTGCCAGCCCTCCGCGACTTGGAGGCGGTCGCGCGCGATCCGCACGGGGGTTGCCGGACCTGCTTCGCTCTCGCAGTGTTCGAAGGAGCCGTCCTTCAGGCACGCGCCCCCGAACTGGCGCTGGAGCCACTGCACAATCGGCCTTGGGTAGAAGTTTCCGAACGCGAGGCCGGTGGCCAGCGCGAGCTTCGAGTCCTCGAAGCCGAAGTCCCATCCCTCGATTCGCGTGTCGTACTTCCCGTCGACGGCAATCGTCGCGGCCGTCGTCGTGCGGTTCTCGAGGAACGTCGACGCGATCGGCGCGGCCTCGATCCCGTTCCCGACGGTCACCCTGTAGAACGGGATCTCGAACGTATCACGGCCGATCGTCGCGGCCAGGTGGAACGTGAGGCTGATCTTTTCGAGGACGCCGTCTTCGCGCGTCCCCAGCCGCCACTCGTGCGCCACGGGGTCATACACCCTCGCGTAGGGTACGTTGACCGCGCTGATCGTGAAGTTGACCCACGCGGACGTGTTCGTGACACCCTGTTCGAGGTCGCCGTCGAGGAACCAGCGGGTCTGCAGGCTCAGAACTTTCACGGGATGGTCCGTGGGGAAATCGGTCCGGTTGTCCAGGCGGAGGTCGAACAGCTCGTCGCTGTCCACGTCGCGGAACTCAATCATGCGAGTGAAGTCCTGCATGAGGACGGTGTGGACCGGGAGACCGATCGTCTGCAGGTAGTTCCCGTGCTCGTCGTACATCTCCGCACCGCCGAAGAACCGAACGTAGTCCACGAGGAGGCGCACGCCCTTCTCGAAGCTCTCGTTCGCAGACCAAATCACCGCCAGGGAGACGTCTCCCACGCGGACCCGAACCATCTGGCCGCCGCCAAATCGGTCCGTGGGCGTGACCTCGACGACCGGGAGGAGCCGCTCCGCGGGCCGATCGGGGAACTCGGCCGCGACCGGCAGCGCCGCCAGAGGCGCAAGCATGGTCGCGACGAGGAGTGCGGCCGCGATTCCCTTCATGTCGTCACCTCTCATAGCGTAGCGATTCATGTCGTCTCGCTATCCACATCGCGTCGCTATGTATCACCGACTATATCAAACCTGCGTCGCTCGCTACCAGGTCCGAAAACGAGAACGACCGAGGGCGGCTCCGCGGACGAAGGAGAAACTGGCGGCTGGGGGCGCGAACCTCAGCCGACCTTCGCCCCGCACTCCGGGCAGAACTTCGTGCCTGCGGGAACCTCGTGTCCGTTCGCGCACTTCGCGGTCGCCGCCAACGCGGTCCCGCACTCGGGACAGAACTTCGTCTCCTTCGGCGCGAACGCGCCGCACTTCGGGCACGTGACGCCCTCTTCCATCCGGGCGCCGCACGAGCCGCAGAACTTCATCGTGGCGGCGTTCATCGTCCCGCACTTCGGACACGGCTTCTGCGGCTGCTGTGGCGGCGCGGGTTGCTGCTGCCCCATCTGCTGGGCCATCTGGTAGCCCATGCCGATCCCCGCGCCGACGCCCACGCCAGCCCCGGCGGCGCCGGTGGGATTCACCGCTGCATCCCGCATCGCCGTGCCCGTCTGGTACTGCACGAAGCTCGTGCCGGTGATCTGCATCGCGGCGCGTGCGTCGACCGCCTTCTGCACTTCCTCGGGCAGCGTGATGTACAGCCCGCTGAGCTTCTGGATCTCGATCCCGTACGGGTCGAACTGCGGCCCGGCCTTCTGGAGCACGACCTGCTCGATCTCCATGAGGTTCGCCGCCAAGTCCGCGACGCCCAACCCGCGCTGCTTCAGCTCGCCGAGGGCGTCGTACACGACCGCGACGATCTGCTCCCGCAGCCGGTCCTCGACCGCCGCGGCGGTTGCGAGGCCCAGCGTGCCCACGAACTGGTTGATGAAGTTCGGCGGTTCCTTGACGCGATACCGGAACTCGCCGAACAGCCGGAGGTTCACGAGTCCGAAATCCCGGTCACGGAACTGGTACGGCTGCTTGGAGCCGAACTTGCCGTCGAACGGTCGCTTTTGCAGGTAATAGACCTGCGCCTCCTGGCGGACGCCGATCAGCTTCATGATCGGGCCGACGATCGGCGCGTCGAGGGACGTGAGCGCATACCGGTCCGGCCGATCGATGTAGGCGAGCGCCTTCCCGTCGCGGTAGAACACCGCGAACTCGTCCTCGCGGACGACGATGTTGTCGTTGAACCGGATGTTCCGCGGCGCGCGCCACAACAGGTTGTTGCCCTTCGCCACGTCGTCCCACGCGATCGTCGCCATCAGCGCACCTCCGTCCTCGTGATCACGAGCATCCGCCGCTTGAACGTCGCTTCCACGTCCGCGAGCATGGACTTGATCCTGTTGAGGTGGTCCATCACCTCCGCAGGCTCGCCGGGTGCCGCGGCGTCCATGGCGGACGCCTCCTGAGAAAGCGTGTCGACGTTCTCGAGCAAGGTCGCGTCCCACTCGTACAGCTTGTTGAGCTGCGGCTCGAGCACCTTGATGTCCGCGACGAGCGGGGAGTACCCCTGCTCCGCGTGGCGAATCTGCCCCTCGAGGCTCTGCGCCTTCAGGATCACGGCGCCGAGGGGCTCGAGCGCCTTCAGCTGGTAGTTCGACGTGAGGGATCCCCGCGCGCCCTCGAGCTGGTGCCGCACGTCCTTCAACCGGTTCGCGAGCTGGATTCGCAGCAGGTTGTCCGCCGTCCGGAGGTCCTCCCGGCGGCGGTACCCCGCAAACCCGGGTACGTGGAGCTGAATCCGCTTGAGCAGTCCGCGGTCTTCATCGACGCGTTCTCGCATGTCAACCATTCGATACACCTCGGTCACGGCGGCTAGCGCAGGAGCTTCGCCACGAGCAGGTAGACGCCCGCGAGCATCACGAGCAGCGGGATGAGCAGGTCGAAGTTCAGCACGATGTAACCCAGGCTTCCAAGCAGCCAGAGGAACCCCACGAGGAGGAGGACGAGGCCCCAGAAGATGCCTCCCCGCCGCGTCGTGATTTCCATCGCGGTCCGATAGTCCGGGTTCACCCCACGTCCGCCCGCAGGCTTCGCCGACTCCGCCGCCTCCGCCATGTTCGCTGTGCGCATGGGCCTCGCCCCTTAAAAGTATTGATGTGTGTATAAAGGGAGGATACGGGAGTCCCCGAGATTCCCGGGCGCGGGGGTCCATATAGCCGCGGCTCCTTGGAGGCGCGTGGCTCGGCCCCGCGTCGTCCTCGATTCGAACGCGCTCTTGATGCCGTTCCAGTTTCGGGTCAATCTCGACGCGGAACTCGCGCGCCTCCTGGGCGATTGCGACATCTACGTGCCCGCCCCGATTGTCCGGGAGCTCGAGCGAATCGCGAAGCGAAGTCGGCGTGCGAAGGCGGCGCTCGCCTTGGCAGCGAAGTATCGCGCGTACGAGGCACAGGGGCCCGGCGACGCGGCGGTAATCGAAGCCGCGGAGGCGTTGAGCGCCCATGTCGTCACAAACGACCGCGAGCTCACGAGAATTCTGCGGGAGCGGCGCATCCCGCGCATTACGTTGCGATCGAAGACGCACCTCGTCCTGGAACCGTGACAGCTACGGGGCCCCTCGGCGAAGCGCCCCGTACCGGGATGCGTATATCGCGAGGCGGACCGCGAAGACGACGACCGCGAGGACGAGCAGGGCGGTGAAGGCGAGGTCCCCCATCGCGACCGTGAGCGTGATGAGCCACGCGTGGAGGCCGAGGAGGGCCGCGAGGACGGGGACCATGATGCGGATTCGCCGCCGCTCGTCGACGGGCGTGCCCGCGTTGGCGGCCGGCCGACGGTACTCGTTCGCATAGTGCAAGATTCTCCACGCGAACAGGCCGATCGCAACGACGAGCAGGAACGCGAGGGGCGCGTTCCGGGCCGCGAGCATTCGGGCCAGGAGCCACAGGTGGAATCCGAGGAGTCCCAGGAACGCCGCGATGAGAAGGAGCGCACGACGACGAACGTCCATGTGCGCGCGGCCGAGCGCGGAACGCCTAATAAGTCTCGCCTCCGTACCACGCGGTTCAGAACGTTTATCTCGCGCCCGGGGCATGGTCAGCCCACGAAGCCGTACCACGTCGACACCCTGAAGCACATCGCCCTCCTCGGCGGCACAAAGGAATACGTGGGCCTGTCGAGCAAGGAGCTCGGCAAGATGCTCGGCGTGAGCCAGCAGTCCGCGTCCCAGCGGATCTTGGAACTCCTCGAGGCGGAGCTCATCCAGCGGGACTTGGCCGTGCGTAGGCAGCGCGTGCGCCTCTCCCCGAAGGGCCTCGAGATGCTCCGCAAGGAGTTCGCGGACTACAAACGGATCTTCGAGGTGCACGAGGGATTCACGATCCGAGGGGTCGTGACGAGCGGGCTCGGGGAGGGCGCGTTCTACATGAAGCAGCGGGGATACAAGGAGCAGTTCCGCCGGAAGCTGGGGTACGAGCCGTTCGAGGGCACCCTCAACGTGCGCATCCAGGGGAGCGAGCTCGCGAAGCTCGACATCCTGTGGAAGGAGCCCGGGATTGCGATCGACGGCTTCGTGGACACGGGACGCACGTTCGGCGGCGCGAAGTGTTTCCCCGCGAAACTGCAGGGCGTCGACTGCGGGGTCATCCTTCCAATACGGACGCACCACACGGACAACCTCGAGTTGATCTCGCGGGTCCACCTGCGATCGAAGCTCGATCTTGTGGATGGCGCGCTCATCGCGGTCGACGTGCGCCTCGTGCCCGGGGCAAACGTTGAATAAACGTACGGCCCATCTTGTCCGCGGGTACGCTGGGGGGGCGATGGGGCAGACCTTTAGCTGTCTAAGCCGACCTAGTTTCGCACTGGTGCTCGCGGTCGGCTTCGTCGGGGCCGTGTTCGCGGGCCCCGTCGCGACCTACGTGCCCTACCGGGAGGCCTTCCCGGATTCCCCGCCCACAGTCCCGTCATCTTCCGTGGAGACGGGCATGCCGTCCCTCGATCCGGACGACGCCCGCTTCCTCGGCGTCGCGGGCGCGGGCCTGGAGACTTTGGCGGGCGTGAAGACGGTCCTGTTCCTCGGCCTGCCCGAGGGCACGACGACGTTCACGGTCGGCCTGTTCGACGGCGACGTCGGGGGCGCCTGGGACTCGGGGACGGGCTCCTTCGTGTATCGGCTTTATAAAGACCCCCTGAAGACGGGGACGACGACGACCCTCGTGGACACGATCGCGAGCGCGCAGGCGGTCGACGACGACTGGCACGATCGCGAGTACACGACGGATTCCGGCGCCCGCGCCCCGTCGGGGAACTACTTCTACCGCTTGGAGGCGTCCTGGGAGGCCGATCCGCCCCTCCTCGCGTACAACAACTTCAAGGTGCGGACGTCCGGGCAGGTCAGCCTCGGGGCCGGCCAAGACTTCGGGTTTGCCGCCGGCCCGCAGAACATCGGCTCGGACCCGGACGTAGGGTCCGGGGACCCGAACCCCGGGGACCAGAACGACCCCAACGCGAACTCCTACGACGGCACGTTCACGTTCTTCTTCTACGTACCGAAGACCCTCACCTCGATCGAGTTCTGGGACGGGGATGCGGACCGCGCGGACGACACGGACGACACGAACACGCCGAACACGGACCCGGACGGGCCCGGGCCCGCCCAGCCGGAGGGCTCGCACCCTGGGATTCCCGCGGACGACGGGGAGCCCGGCCGGGAGGACTGCTGCAAGGTCACGACCAACATCTTCTACGACGTCCTCGACCCGAACGGCACCCTGTACACGAACGGAAACCCCTCCGGGAACGTCGAATGGGAGCGGTTCGCGATCGGGCCCGCCAGCATTGACCCGGACGTCGTTGTGACCGGGACCCTGCCCGCGGGACTCTGGCGGGTCCGCGTCCGGGGCATGGACGCGCACAACCTCGCGGTCCTGCGGTCCACGTACGAGATCTACATGAAGGAAGAACCTCCTCTCCCCGTTCACCCGGCGCCCCTCGTCGAGCCGGATCACGACGTCACGACGGACGACGACGTCACCCTGACGTTCGCGCACACGGTCACCAACAAGGGAGAGGCGCCTTCGGATTTCGACCTCACGGCGGTGTCGGATCACGCGTGGGCGACCGCGATCTTCCACGACCTCGACGCGGACGGCGTGCTCGACCCTGGCGAGCCGCCGATCACGACGACGGGGGTCCTCGCGAAGGACGCGTTCATCCCCATCCTCGTCACGCTCGTCGTCCCGCCGCTGACGGCGGGGACCGTGGACGTCACGACGGTGACCGCCATTTCCTTGCTTGAGTGGGCCGTGCAGGGTTCCGCGCACGACACGACCCGCGTGCGGGTGAACGTCGGGCCGACCGCGAGCGCGGGCGGGCCGTACACGGCGTCGGAAGGATCCTCGATCACGTTCGACGCGAGCGGGAGTTCCGACCCGGACGGGGACGCGCTGACGTACGAGTGGGACTGGGACGGCGACGGCACGTTCGACGAGATCTCCGACCAGCCGACCGCAGCCCGGACGTTCGGGGACGACCTCGTCGACCACGTCGTGACCCTTCGGGTGTCCGACGGAGAGTTCGCGGACACCGCCAGCGCGCTCATCACGATCACGAATGTCGCGCCCGCGTTGTCCCTCGGGGTCGGCCCGACGGGGGACGAGGGCGGCACGCTGCGCTTCGAGGTCCGCGTCACGGATCCGGGCAGCGACGACCTCACCGTGTTCTGGTCCGGGGACTGTGGCGGTTGGTCCTCGTCTCGGTTCTATCCGAACGACCCGGCCGACGTTCCGGACCCGGACCCGAGCCCCGACGTCCACCCGCGGGACGTCACAGACGCGCAGAACGTCGTGTGCGGGGACGACGGGACGTTCGACTGGATGGTCGAGGCGCGGGACGACGATGGGGGCGTCACGACCGCCTCCGGCGCGTTCCTCGTCGGAAACCTGCCGCCCGCGTTCACGGTGTCCCCGCCGTCCATGACCGCGACGGACGAGGGCTTGTCCGTGACCTTGGAGGCCATCGCGGGGGACCCGGGGAGCGACGACCTCACGTTCACGTGGACGTGGGAACACGGGCCGACGGAGGTCCGCACGCACTTCAACGACGGCGCCGCGGCGGACCCCGACCCGAGCCCGAACGGGACGTTCCCGTTCTCCGCGACGGACAGCTCGACCCACACCTACGGGGACGACTGCGTGTGCCGGGTCGCCCTCCTCGTGGAGGACGACGACGGCGGCTCCGTGACGTACACGACGACGATCGAGGTGCGGAATCTTTCGCCCTCGGCGTCGATCGACGGGATCACGCAGTCCCAGACGGGCAACCTGCCCGCGGACCTCTTCCTCCCGAACCGCCCGATCCGGTTCGAAGGGTCCTCCGAGGACCCGGGGAGCGACGACCTCACGTTTGCGTGGGACTTCGGCGACGGCGGCGCCGCGAGCACGACGTACTTCAACGACGGCGCCGCGGCGGACCCCGACGAGAGCACGGGCGGCACGTTCCCGTTCGCCGCCGGGGACGTCGTCGAGCACACGTACACGGTGCCGGGGACCTACACCGTGAAGCTCCGGGTGGAGGACGACGACGTCGGCTTCGCGGAGGACACGCGGTCGATTACGATCATCTCGCCGCTCGGCCTCAAGCAGGATGCGATCCAGCGGATCAAGGCGCTCAAGTTCGAGGCGCTCGCGCGGGGGGACGACGAGTTTGTGCACCACCTCGACCGCGCGGAGGAATGGGTGTGGAAGAGCCTCGGCTACAAGCACCCGTTCCGGCCGATCGACATCGCGGCGGACCTCGGGTCCGACGTGACCGTCGTCAAGGAGGAGCTCGACAAGGTCACGTTCCTGCTCGGCGACCCGTGGCTGGCGAACGCGGGGTCCTACGCGGAGCTCCGCGTCGTGTGGGCGAACGGCGTCGTCCTCGCGTTTGACCTGCCGGACGACTGGCCGCGGAAGGCCCTCCATCTGCACGAACGGCCGTGGGTGGACGCCTGGCGGCACGACCTCCACTTCGACGTCGGCCGGCACGGGAAGGAACCGATTAGGGTGAAGGTCCACGCGCACGACGCGAGCTTGGGGTTCGCCCTGTACTTGGACAACGATCGGATCGCCACGCTCGGCTTCACGTACGAGATTCGCCCCTGGTGGATCGACGACCTCCACCTCGACCCGAAGGACGGCCACAAGGTGTTCAAGGACGAACGGCACGCGGCCCACGACCTCGTGACGCGGGAACGGATGCCGGACGGGGGCGAAGTGCCTCGGTGCCGGCTCGACCCGGGCGATTGGACGGAGGCGGAGCGGGACGCGAACGACGCGGAGTGCAACCTCATCGCGAACATCCTCGTGGAGGCGGACGAGACCCTCGCCCTCGTGGCGCTCGAGGAGGCGAAGGCGCTGTCCGTGAGCGACCCCGAGAAGGCGCGGAAGGTCGCGCACGAGATTGAGAAGGCCGAGCGGGACCTCGCGCGGGCGTACGACGAGTGGGGCAAGCTCCACTACGACCACGCGATTGGCCGCTTCCGGCACGTGTGGATGCACGCGCAGCATGCGATCCAGGCCGCGATGCCGTAAGGCTCAGAACTTCGCGGTCACGTAGTCGAGGACGGACTCGAACACGACGCGCCCGTCCCCCGGCCCGTCCGGGTTCCCCGAGCGCGTCCAGTCCGGGTGCAGGTACCGAAAGAACGACCGTTCGGGATGCGGCTGCACGCCGAACACGTTCCCCTCGCGGTTGGACAGGGCCGCGATGTTGTACAGCGCGCCGTTCGGGCACCACGGGTAACCGGCATACTTCCCGCGGTCGTCCACGTACCGGAAGACGACTTGGTCGTTCTCGATGAGTTCCCGGAGCATCTCCTGCTCCCGTTCCTTCGGGAGGAGGAACTTCCCCTCCCCGTGCGCGGAGACGACCGTGATGACGTCGCCCTTCTTGAGCCTCCCGGTGAACGCGCAGCTCCCGCCGTTCTCGTGCTTCAGGTACGAGGGCCGGCACTCGTAGTGCGCGGAGTCGTTCGTGGCGAGCACGGCCTCGGGGGTGTCCGTGATGGGTCCGCGCACGGCGGGGAGCATGCCCGCCTCGACGAGGACCTGGAATCCGTTGCACACGCCGAGGACCGGACGCCCGGAACGGACGAAGTCTTCGAGTTCCCCCGCGAGCCTGCTCTTCATCCGCGCCGCGAAGATCGCGCCCGCGCGCACGTAGTCGCCCGCCGCGAACCCGCCCGGGATCATGAGCACGTCGTAGTCCGCCAGGCGGCGTCGGAACTCCGGCGGCGCGTCGCCCGTCAGCTGTTTCAAGTGGACCTTCTCCGCGTGCGCCCCGAGGAGCTGAAAGTACCGCACGCTCTCGTCCTCGCAGTTCGTCCCCTCGATGAGGAGCACCGCCACGCGGACGTCCTCGCGCTTCATCCGACCACCAGCCTTGGGAGCGCGGAAGACCATGCGTCCCGCATCTCATCCACCCCGACCTCGGACCTCTCGCGGCCGCGACGGATCCGGAACGTGCGACCGCCCACGGTGCCGACGCGCGCGACGGGCGCAGGGAAGTTGGATTCGAACGCATCCTCATGTCCGTTGTGAATTTCGAGGAGCCACCGGGCGTTCGTCTCGGAGAACAGGAGGAAGTCGAGCCGCAGCGGGTCGAGCGAGGACAGGTCCAAGGACGCGCCGACGTCGCCGCCGAGACACATCTCCGCGACCGCAACTGCGAGGCCGCCCTGGGAGAGGTCGTGGCACGCCGCGATATCGCCTGCGCGGATTGCCGCCAAAACTCCGTCCATCCCGCCCTTGAGCGCCGCGACGTCGACGTTGGGCGCGACCCCGCTGGAGCCGCCGACGACGCGGAAGTACTCGCTCCCGCCCATCTCCTGGTGGGTCTCGCCGACGAGATAAATCGGATTCCCGGAGGACTTGAAGTCCGAGGTGACGCACGTGCGGAAGTCCTCGACGATCCCGACGCCCATGACGACGGGCGTTGGCGGCGCGGGGCCGAGGGCACTCTCGTTGTAGAAGCTCACATTCCCGGACGGGATCGGGATGCCGAGCGCCTGCGCGGTCGTGCCGATGCCCCGCACGGCTTCCCGGAAGAACCCGAGCCGATCGGGCTTCTCGGGGTTCCCGAAGTTCAGGCAGTTCGTGAGGGAATGGGGCCGGGCTCCGACCGCCACGAGGTTTCGGCACGCCTCGTCCACGGCGGTCGCGCCGCCCCGGAACGGATCGATCGCGGTGAACTGCGGCGTGGACGCGCACGCGATCGCGAGCGCGCGATGGGAGTCCACGAGCGGCCGGACGACGGAGGCGTCCCCGTGGCTCGACCTCCCCACGATGCCGTGGAGCGGCTTGATCACGGTCGACGCGCGCACCTCGTGGTCGTACTGTCGCACGACGAGTTCCTTGTTCGCGACGTTCGGGGACGCGAGGACCCTGAGCAAGACGGCGGCGTAGTCGTCGGGCTCCTCGGGATACCGCTCCGGCGGCCGGACCGCGGGGACCTTCGACTCGTAGGCGCGGCAATACTCCGGACCGCCCGTGTAGAAGTCGAGGTCCACCTCGAGGACGAGTTCGCCCCTGTACGAGACGCGGCACACGTTCCCCGGGATCGCCCGCCCGATCGGCGCCGCCAACACGTCGTACAAGTCGCAGACCTTCAGGACGCGGTCCACGTGCTCCGGCGGCACCGCCAGCATCATCCGCTCCTGGGACTCGCTCACCCAGATTTCCCAGGGCGCCAGGCCTTCCTCCTTGAGCGGCACGCGCTCGAGGTCGACCTCCGCGCCGAGCCCGCCGTTCCGCGCCATCTCCCCGACGACGCAGCTGAGCCCGCCGCCGCCGAGGTCCTTCATCCCGTGCAACAGACCGTGCTCCGCGGCGTCGAGGCACGCGTGGATGAGCGGCTCCTTCACGATCGCGTCGCCGATCTGGACCGCGCCGCCGGACCACGCCTCCGCGGCCTCCGCGGTGAGGTCCACGGAGGCGTACGTGACCCCGTGGATCCCGTCCCGCCCCGTCCGCCCGCCGCACAGGACGAACACGTCCCCTGGCTGCGCGACGCGGTTCTTCTGGATCTGGGACTTCTTCGCGAAGCCGACGCACGCGACGTTCACGATGATGTTGCCCACGTACCCTTCGTCGAAGTGGATGAGGCCGTTCACGGTCGGGATGCCGACGCGGTTCCCGTAGTCCCGGATCCCCGCGACGACGCCGCCGAACAGGTACCGCGGATGCTTCACGCCCTTCGGCAGATTCTCGAACTTGAAGTCGAGGGGACCGAAGTGGAGCGGGTCGCACAGCGCGATCGGCTGCGCGCCCATCGCGAGCACGTCCCGCAGGATGCCGCCGATCCCCGTCGTCGCGCCCCCGTACGGCTCGACGGCGCTCGGGTGGTTGTGGCTCTCGATCCGGAGCGCGTACGCGTGGTCCTCGTCGAACTCCACGACGCCCGCGTCCCCGCGGTCGAGGACGTACGGCGCCTGGACGGGGAAGATGAACTCCCGCAGGAACACCTTCGAGGACTTGTAACAACAGTGCTCCGACCACGCCTGGCCGAGGGACTGGAGCTCCACGTCCGTCGGGTCCCGTCCGAGCCCCGCGAAGTGGTCGCGGATCGTCTTCATCTCGTCGAGGGACAGGGCGAGACCCATCCCCTGGCTCACGCGCATCAGTTCGTCGTCAGAAGCGTCGCGCAACGCGACGTCATGGAGCGGGAACGGAACGCCGCGCCGCCGGTTCAGGTCCCGCACAGGCCCGCCTCACTGCGAAACCACGCGGTCCAGATATACGTTTGTGCCGCCTACTTGCCCGCCCGCCGCGCGGCCCGGACCTTGCGCCATCGCCCGTACGTGGAGAGGATCAGGATGCCGCCGATTGCGACGACGCCGCCCCCGCACACGGCCGCCGCCGCGGGGTCGAGCGGGAAGTACGGATCCCCGCTTCCCGCGGGCGCGCGGAGCAGGAAGTTTACCGCGAACGCGATGAGCAGGATGCCGACGAGCATCGGCGCCCACACCCCGAGCACCTCCCGCACGCGCACGCGCGGCCATCCCGGAAGTCGCTAAAAACCTACCTAACGGGAGATGAGGCGGATGATCGCCTCCGCGGGTTCCCCGTTCGCTTCCCCGAGCGCCTTCCGGGCCTCCTCCTCGCTCACGCCCGCCTTCTCCGCGACGAGCTTCACGTCCTCTTCGAGGATCTCGACCTTCGCAGGTGTCGCCTTAACCTTTGCGTCCGCGCGGTCTCGAATGAGCGGTTCCCCGACGATCTGCGCGGTCTTCTGCCCCTGCACGGTCATCATCGTGACCTGCGCCTTCGTGAACACGTACTCCTTCGTCGCCGTGCGGATGACGACCTCCTCCACATCCTCGATCTCCTCCGCCTGGATGCCGAGGCGCTTCATCATCTGCTTCATCTGGCGGGGGTTCATCCGGCCGCCGGGGATCATCGGGTGCGCGGAAGGAACGCCCCTCGGATAAGGTTGTTGGCGTCCACGCCTCCGTCTCGCGGCCATGGAGCCAGCCGGAACACCTTAATAGGGAGCCAAGGAATCGGAAGCGGTCCATGCGGATCGCGGTCGTTTTCAAAGACCGATGCCAGCCCAAGCGCTGCAACCTGGAGTGCATCGCGTTCTGCCCGCCGCAGCGCACGGGCACGGAGGTCATTTGGATCGATCAGGAGACGGGGAAGGCCGCGATCAGCGAAGAGACGTGCATTGCGTGCTCGATCTGCGTCCACAAGTGTCCGTTCGACGCGATTCGGATCATCGGATTGCCGGAGCCGCTCAAGACGGACCTGATCCACCAGTTCGGACGGAACGCGTTTCGCCTGTTCCGCCTGCCCGCGCCGCGCAAGGACGGAGTCACGGGCATCCTCGGACCCAACGGGATCGGCAAGACGACCGCGCTGTCCATCCTCTCCGGGGAATACGCGCCCAACCTCGGCCTCTACCGCCGCAAGCTGCCGCATTGGGAGGACGTGCTCGCGTACTTCAAGGGCACGGAGATGCACGATTACTTTGCTAGGCTGGTGGACAAGAAAATCCGCACCGCGCTGAAGCCGCAGTACGTCGACAAGCTGTCGAAGGTATACTCCGGCGAGGTCCGCGCGCTCCTCGCGAAGGTCGACCAGTCCGGGCGCATGGACGAGGTCGTCGACGCGCTCGGGATGCGCGCGTCCCTCGACCACGACATCCGCAAGCTGTCCGGCGGGGAGCTCCAGAAGGTCGCGATCGCCGCCACGATGCTGAAGGACGCAGACGTGTACTTCTTCGACGAGCCGTCCTCGTACCTCGACATCCACGAGCGACTCCGCGTCGCCCGCGTCATTCGCGATCTATCCGGAAAGAAGCAGGTCGTCGTCGTGGAGCACGACCTGGCGGTGCTCGACTTCCTCGCGGACCACGTGTACCTCCTCTACGGGAGCGAAGGCGCGTACGGCGTCGTCGCGCAGCCGCGGCCCGTGCGGACCGCGATTAACGTGTACCTCCAGGGGATGCTGAAGGAGGAGAACATCCGGTTCCGGGACCGCGAGATCACGTTCGAGGTGCGGCCGCCGCGGTCCGAGTGGAAGGCGCCGGAGTTCCTCCGGTTCGACCGCCTCGAGAAACGGTTCGACGGGTTTGGGCTCGAAGTCGAAGGCGGGATCCTCCGAAAGGGCGAGGTCGTCGGCGTCGTCGGGCCCAACGCGACGGGGAAGACGACGTTCGTGAAGCTCCTTGCGGGCGTCGAACAGCCGACGAGCGGCGAGGTGCACGGGGAATGGCAAGTCTCTTACAAGCCACAGTACCTGGAGTCCGCGTACGAGGGAACCGTGCGCGAGCTCCTCGTCTCGACGGTCGGGAAGAAAGCGGAGTCGGGGTACTTCGAGACGGAGATTGCGGAGCCGTTGCGAATCCGCGCAATGATGGAACGGGACGTCACCTCCCTCAGTGGCGGGGAGCTCCAACGCGTCGCGATTGCCTTGTGCCTCGTGCGTGATGCGGACATCTATCTCGTCGACGAGCCGTCTGCGTACCTCGACTCGAACCAGCGCATGGAGACGGCGAGGACGATTCGCCGCGTCATGGAGAAGGAGGGGAAGACGGGGCTCATCGTGGACCACGACGTGTACTTCATCGACCTGGTGAGCGACTCGATCATGGTCTTTGGCGGCGAGCCCGGCGTGCGGGGCTTGGGGCGCGGCCCGTTCGACATGCGGACGGGCATGAACGAGTTCCTGCGCGGCGTCGGGATCACGTTCCGCAGGGACAACGAGACGAACCGGCCGCGGATCAACAAAGAGGACTCCCGCCTCGACCGGGAGCAGAAGTCCGCGGGCGAGCACTACTACGCGGTCGCGACGCAGACGCAGGAATGACGAGGTTCTTACGTTCGGCTTGTGTAACGGTGGCATCTGGGGTGAGGCGGACATTCGCCCTCGCCCCGCTTCCCGACGAGGTTGAAGCCCTGAGAGCCGGGAAGCGCGTAACGAGGACCTACCCGAGGCCTCCACCCTACGACTGGCTGCCCCCGTTGCTTCTTGGGGATTAGGAGGCCTCCGGGCGGGCCGGGCCGAGCGTGTCCGCGAGGGCCGCGTGGCCGCTCCGGCGCGGGTGTCCGAGCGCTATCTTACCGCGTTGGTTGGCGGCGTCGCTCCTCCTCGAGCAAGCGAACAGCCGCCTGCGCGAGTTGCGCCATGGCCTCCGCCGCGCGGCGGATCGCGTCGTCCTCGGCCTCCGCGATCGCCGCCGCGTCCCCCGACGCGACCGCGCGACGGTAGGCCTCTACGGCGGTCTCGATTTGGCGGCGCATTGTGTGGGGATGCAGCCCCGCGTGCCGGGCCGCGGCCTCGTGGGAAGCGAGGAGTTCTAGCACGCTGTTGGGGAGGGACATGGGATCCCGGGGTTCCTCCATCAGGGCCTCGGCTCGGCGCATCGCCGCGCGGAGGATAAAGGTGCGGACCGCATGTACGGCGTGGGTCGCAAGCTTCGATCGTTGGATGATGAGTTTGACTCCCGACGCCACCCCTCGAACAGGAACCAACCGGCGAGCGCGACGACGGAGTTCCAGATCATCGTACCGCCAAACGTCGCGATAGCCTCAGCGGAGGGACGACGAATCCAGCCGGGCGGCCGCGTGTGTTCGGAGGCCTGCCACGAGCAGGAGGGCAGCCCCGATCGCGCTTACGGCGGTACCACCACACGGCAGAGGAAGGGCCGCCAAGAACACAAAGAACACGAGAAGGGGAGACCAGCAGGGAGATGGCGCCGATCATGACCAGGCCCCTTCCTATCCCCCACCTTCCTCGAAGCACAGCCATCCCGATCGCAACGGCCACGAATCCCAGGAAGGCTGGAAGCGCCGCCACGAATAACGTCCGCGGAAGCGCCCCTTCTGGCAGGACCACTTCCGCCGTTCCCAGGTACCAAATCCAGATGACGACAGATAGACCGAGTCCGCCAAGAACAAGCAAGCCTCCATAGACACCGAGCAAGCCCACAGTTCGGTGCTCGTCCCCTAGAGTTCCACGCCAGGTCATCGGGTCTACCCTCGAGAGCTCAGGATCCGGGGCTCCCAAATTCCTCGCCTGGCCTCGAAACGTCCCTCGGAACCTCCGTCGGTACGCCGTTTTGCGGCGATTTGTACGTTTCGGTGCGAGGCCAGGAAAATTGGGCGCTCGAGGTTCGCCGCAAGGGGCGGCGAGGGCGGTACGCGCCCTCTTCGCGTCGCCGAGAAGACGGCACGGGTGCCACCAAACCCCCGAGTGCGAAGTTCTTGTCCCGGAGGCCGACCCGCTCGCAATCTTTATGTATCGCTCGGGACATGGATTTTTGAGGGGGTCCGGACGGGGAACCGAGTCGTATTCCTGAGTACGGTCCTCCTTCTCTTGTCTGCGGCGGTGGCCGTCCCCGTCCCGGCGAGCCACGGCACGACCCTGTTCGTCGCGGAGAACGTGACGCTCACGGAGGATCTCGTCGGCCACGTCGTCGTGGCGGCGGACGGCGTGACCCTCGACTGCAACGGCCACGCGATCCTCGGAGGCGGCTCGGGGACCGGGGTTCTTTTGAGCGGGAGGACACGTGTCACCGTTCGGGACTGTCGCGTGGAGAACTTCGGGCGCGGCTTCTGGCTCTTCAATTCCCCCGCGAACCATCTCCGGGGCAACGTCGCCGCGGGCAACGTGAAGGACGGCTTCAAGCTGGAGAATTCGCCCGACAACGACCTCCGGGGGAACGAGGCGACGGGGAACGGGCGCGACGGGTTCCGAATCGTCGGCTCCCCCGGGACCCGGGTCCGGGACAGCGTGGCGATGGAGAACGAGGGCGTAGGGTTCCACGTCCTCCTGTCGACCAAGGTCTCCTTTTACAAGGACGTGGCGGAGGGGAACGGCAAGGACGGGTTCAAGATCGTCGAATCGGCCCAAGTGCGGCTGAGGCGGAACGACGCGAAGGAGAACGAGCGGGACGGGTTCCGCATCCTGCAATCTTCGTCGGTGACGGCGAGCCGCAACTCCGCCCAGGGGAACGCCGCCATCGGTTTCCACGTGTTCGAATCCCCGGACACGGTCCTGCGGGGCAACCGGGCCTCGGGCAACGGGAAGGACGGGTTCAAGTTGGTTTCGTCCTCCGATCTCGTCCTGCACAGGAACCACGCCAACGCGAACGATCGGGACGGGTTTCGGTTCTCCGAGTCCTCCGGGAACACCGTGAAGGACAACGAGGCGAGGGACAACGAGGGGATCGGCTTCCTGCTGTTCCGTGCCTCGGACAACCTCATCGAGAAGAATGCGGCGTGCGGGAACGGGGTCGTGGACGCTGCGCAGGCCGAGAGCGAGGGCAACCGGTTCGTCCGCAACGAGTTTTGCACGGCGTCAGGCATCTAGGCAGAGGGTCTTAGTCGCCGGCGAGAGCCGTCCCCGCCGCGGTCCGCTTCTTGTAGTAGACGTATCCCCCGATCGCGGCCAGCACGACGAGGAGGGCGACGAGGTCGATGAGCTCGAACGTGTCGACGAGCCGCCGCCATTCCTCGAACAGGAGCCAGCCGGACATCGTGAGCACGGTGTTCCAGATCATCGCGCCGCCAAACGTCGCGGCGAGGAACGGGAGGAAGGGCATGCGCCCCGCCCCCGCGGGGTACGCGACGACGGAGCGCGCGCCCGGTACGGACATCGCGAGGAAGACGCCGAACGTCCCCCACCGCGCAAACCACCGTTCCGCCCGATCCAAGTCAGACTCGTCGAGGAACAGGTACTTCCCAAGTTTCAGGACGAACGGGCGGCCGAACCGGTATCCGATGGAGTAGGCGCCGCCGGACCCGAGCATCGCCGCCACGCTTGCGACGAGGACGATGACGGGCACGCTCATCTGCCCTTGCGCGGCGAGGGCGCCCGCGAACGGGAGGACGACCATGCTCGGGATCGGCGTGAAGACGCCCTCGATGAACATGAACAGGAAGATTCCGGGATAGCCGAGGGCGTTGACGCCCGCGGCCATCAGGTCCGTGAGGGCGGCGAGGAAGGCCACGGCCGCCGATGGGCGGACCCGCTAAGAAGGTTTCGCGGCGGGAATCGCGACCGGCCGACCGAGCCGTTCCGCGACGAGTTCGCGTCGTTCCGCGACGAGTTCGCCCCGGAGGAACGTGGCCTCCGGGAAGACGGCCTCGTATCCCTCGTACGGCGTCCATCCGCAGGTGCTGTGCAGGTCGGCGGCCTTGATCGTCGTGAGCGCCCGCGGGTCGACGGCGATCAGGTTGGCGGGACGGCCGATGTCGAGGATGCCCGTGTCCAGTCCGAGGAGTTGGGCGGGGCGTCTGGCGGCGATCTCGACGAACCGCTCCAACCGGAGCTCGCCGCGCTTCACCTTCTCCAGGAGCAACGGGATCATCGTCTCCACGCCGGGTGCGCCGGGGAGCGCCTCCGCGAACGCGACGTCCTTGTCCTCCCGCGTGCGCGGCGCGTGGTCGCTCGCGACGATGTCGATCCGTCTCTCGACGAGCGCGGTCCACAGCGCGAAGCGATCGTCCGCGGTCCGCAAGGGAGGATTGACTTTCCCGTACGCATTCAGCGGCATCGTCCGGTCGAGGAACAGGTGATGCGGAGTCACTTCCGTGCTGAACCCCGAGCCCTTCAGGGCGTCGAGCGCCGCGCGGGACGTCACGTGGGCGATGTGGACCCTCGGCGGCGATTTGGCGGATTGCGCGACCGCTACGAGGGCCCGGATCGCCGACGCTTCCGCCTCCGGCGGCCGCACGCGGTCATGGTCCGCGAGGGACTTGCCCGTCTCCGCCGCGATTTTCCGAGGGTCTTCCGCGTGGGCGACCGCGAACGCGCCGGTGTCCGAGAGCGCCGCCACAATCTCCCGCCACGTGCGCTCTTCCGTGACCTCAACGCGGCCCGCGCTGTGCGCCATGTACATCTTGCCGGGCGCGCCCAGGCTGACAAACGTGCGTACGTCGGTCGCGGCGCGCAGGGCTCCGTACAATCCGAAGTCCACGTTCGCCTTCCTTCGCACCGCCGCCAGCTTCGCCTCGTACGACGCCCGGTTCGTGACCGGCGGGTCCGTGTTCGGCATGTCGAAGACCGTCGTCACGCCGCCAATCGCAGCCGCGGCGGTCCCCGAGGCAAAGTCCTCCGCCTCCGGATGCCCGGGGTCGCGGAAGTGCACGTGGAGGTCGATCGCTCCCGGAAGGAGGAGTCGCTCCCCGTAGTCCCGATTCTCGTCGCCGCGCAACGTCTTCGCGACGCGCACGATGCGCCCGTCCTCGATGCCCACCGCCAACGATTCGAGTCCGCCGCGGAAGAACGCGCGGCCTTCAAGGACGAGCATGCGCGCTCAACACCCGGCGGACGACGGGCCCGTACGGCTCGACCTCCGTCCATATCTCGGACTGAAACCGATAGAAGCGCGTCTGCGGCTCGAGCCACGCGTCCGGCAGCAGGCCGGCCTTCATGCACGTCTGCGCGAGGAATTCCTCGACGTCCCAACCCCACTCCACGGGAACGTGCGGGAGGAGGAGACCGCGCAGGCGGCCCTGCGCCGCGATGAGGCCGTCGGTCCCGATGCGGACCTTCGAGACCAATTCCTTCGGCTTCCGGACCTCGATGAGCTCTGGCGGCGTGAGGATGCTCACCTCGACGACGACGCGGTCCAACTCCTCCGGCTGCAGCTTCGGGAATCGCGGGTCCTCCGTCGCGCCCTCCGCGGCCTTCACGATTGCCTCGCGGAGCGAAAACATTGGCGTTGGGAACCCGATGCAGCCGCGGAGTTCGCCCTCCGGATGCAAGTTGAGCGTGACGAACGCGCCCGCCTCCCGGTCGAACGAGGATGGGAGGGTCGGTCCCCCGTACGGCTCGCCTTTCGTGTGCGCGTCGACGACTGCGCGCGCCGCGCGGACCGCGAGTTCGCCCTCCGCGTCCGTGTACACTGCCCGGGTCGATAGCCTGACCTCGCATAAAGGTTGCCGGCAGGTTCTCTAGTCGTTACGGTTAAGCATGGGGAGGGAGTATGCAGGGCCGTGAAGAACGCGCGGCTCCCGGTAATGGAGATCATGACGCGGAAACCCGTGACGGCGGCGCCGGACCTCCCCGTGGACGAAGCGGCCTCCCTCATGCGGGACCGCGGCGTCGGAAGCCTCATCGTGGTGCACGGCGGGAAGGCGATCGGCATCGTGACGGAGCGGGACATCGTCGCGAAGGTCGCCGCGAAGGACAAGAAGCCGTCGACGATGAAGGTGCGTGACGTGATGACGAGCCCTGTGATTTCCGTCCACCCCCACGAGGAGGTCGAGGAGGCCGCGCGAAAGATGAACAAGCGGCGGATCCGCCGGCTCGCGGTCCTCGATGACGGCAAGCTCGTCGGCGTGATCACGGAGAACGACATCTTGCGGATCTGGCCAGACCTAGTCGAGGTCACGCGGGAATGGGCGCGTGTCGGTTCGTTCGACGAGCCCACGATGGTCGAGGGACACTGCGACTCCTGCGGCTTGTATTCGACGCAGCTCGTCCGCGACGGCAAGCTGCTCCTGTGCCCCGAGTGCCGGGAGCGCTGAAACCGGCCTCGATACGTTTATAGCGGTGGCGCCGGGTGTCGGCCGCGGCCATGCGGTACGTCCGACTTTCTCAGGAGGAGTTTGCGTCGGCCCGCAAGCTGTACGAGAGCGTCATGTCGTACGCGTGCCATGGCCTGTTCTTCCGGGAGGGCCAGTCGATCGCGGACACCCTCGTGCGCGAGGTCGAGCGCGGGGAGCAGGTGCTCGCAGGCGCGCGGCGCGTGCTCATCTCGCGGGGATGGGTCGAGGACATCCAGTTCGGCGGGAACGAGGCGACGGCCCGCGGGTCGATCGAGGTGTCGCTCGGGAGCGAGTCGGAGACGTGCCACCGACTCCGCGGGATCGTGTCGCGGTTGTACGAAATTCATACGAAGCAGCGCGTGAAGTTCGCCGAGGTGGAGTGCGAGAGCACGGGCAGCAGCCAGTGTCTGTTCAAGATGGAGGGAACGTGATGGCCCTGGAAGCGGCGTTGAGGGACATGAAGAACCTCGGTGCGCTGGCGGCGGCGATCGCGAGCCGGGACGGAAGCGTCCTCGCGGCCGACGTCCCACCTGAGGTGTCCAAGGAGACGTTCTCCATCATGTGCGCCACGATCCTGGGGGCTGGCACGACCGCCTCCATAGAGTTCCGCCGCACGGGCCCCCAGCGGATCATGCTCGAATCGGACGACGGGCGAATCCTGATCGCCGAGGCGGGCCGCCGGGCACTCATCGCCCTCGTGTTGCCGATGTCCGCGGACATCAATCACGTCGTGCGGCAGCTAAAGCCGATCGAGGAGCGCGTGGCGCGGGAGACCAGTTAGCTCACTCGACCGTGACGGTCTTCGCGAGGTTGCGCGGTTTGTCGATGGGACATCCGCGCTTCCGCGCCGCGTAGTAGGCGAGGAGTTGGAAGACGACACTCACGGGCACGGGATATAGCAGGTCTCGCACCTTCGGCACATATACGACGTGTTCCACGAACCGGGGAAGGTCTCGCCCGCCCTCCGTGCCGACCGCGATGACCGGGGAACCGCGGGCGTTGACCTCCCCGACGTTCCCCATCATCTTCTCGTAGTTCCGGTCGCGCACGGTCACCGCCACGACGGGCGTATCGGGGGTGAGGAGGGCGAGCGGTCCGTGCTTGAGTTCGCCGCCCGCGTATGCTTCCGCATGGATGTACGAGATCTCCTTCATCTTGAGAGCGCCCTCCATCGCCACGGGGTAGTTGATCCCCCGTCCGATGAAGAACATGTCCCGCGCGCCCGCGTACGCACGCGCCAGGTCTGCGATCGGGTCGGCTTGGTTCAGGACTGTCTGGACATGCCGGGGCAACGCCCGCAGCTCGTCCCGCAACCGGTTCGCGTCTTCCGGGGAAAGCGCCCCGCGGTCGAGCCCCATGCGAATCGCGACGAGGTAGAGGGCGACGAGTTGCGCGGTGAACGTCTTTGTCGCGGCCACCCCGATCTCGAGGCCCGCGCGCGTGTACATCGTCCGCTCCGTCTCCCGGGTGAGGCTGGAGCCCACGCCGTTCGTGATCCCCAGCGTCTTGCAGCCGCGTCGCTTCGCCTCACGGGCGGCACCGAGGGTGTCCGCCGTCTCCCCGCTCTGGGAGAGGAGGATGACGAGCGGCTGTTCCGTGGGCGTCGGCGCATACCGGTACTCCGACGCGAGCTCCACGGTCGTCGGCACCTTCGCGACCTCCTCGAGGACGTACTTCCCCACGAGGCTCGCGTGGTACGAAGTCCCGCAGGCGACGAGCTTCACGGACGTCACGTCTTGGAAGAAGCCGTTCGTGTCGACCTCCGTCATCCGGCCGAGGAGGGTGTTGTGGATCGCCTGCGGCTGCTCGAAGATCTCCTTGAGCATGAAGTGGTCGAAGCCGCCGCGCTCCGCATCCTCCAGGGACCACGTGATCCGCTGGGGTTCCCGCGCCACGGGCCGACCTTCGAAGTCCAGGATCTGGACGGACTTCGGCCGGAGGACGACGATCTCCCGGTCCATCACGTACAGGACCTTGTCCGTGTACTTCAGGAGCGCCGGGACGTCGGATGCGACGTAGTTTTCCTCCGCTCCCAGGCCGACGATGAGGGGGCTGAAGTTGCGCGCCGCCACGAGCTTGTCCGGCTCGTCCGCGTGGACGACCGCGATCGCGTACGTGCCCGTGCACCGGGCGAGCGCCTTGCGGATCGCGTCCTCCAGGTTTCCCGCGTACGACTGCTCGACGAGGTGGACGAGCACCTCCGTGTCCGTCTGGGACCGGAACGTGTGTCCGTGCGCCTTCAGCTCGTCCCGCAGCTCCGCGTAGTTCTCGATGATCCCGTTGTGGGCGAGCGCAATCTTCTCGCGACAATCGTAAAACGGGTGCGCGTTGTCCTTGCTCGGCGCGCCGTGGGTCGCCCACCGCGTGTGGGCGAGGCCGACCACGCCCCTCAGCTGCGGAAGCTGGGACTCGAGGTTCGCGATGTAGCCCTTGTCCTTGACGATTTTCACGCTGTCTTCTACGACCGCAACACCTGCGCTGTCGTACCCGCGGTACTCGAGGCGTTTCAGGGAATCGATGAGGATCGGCAACGCCTCCCGGTATCCCGCGTAGCCGACGATGCCGCACATGTCACATCACGGTCGTGCCGTTCGGGACGTTCCCGCGGACCCGGCTCAGCGCGCCGATTCGGCATCGCGCGCCCACGAGGCTCCCGGGCTCGATGACGACCCCGTCGCGAATCTCCGTATCTTCGCCGACGAGGCCGCCGATCGGGTCGACGACGTGCCACTCGCCCTCCACGTGCGCGTTCGCGCGGTCTGCGGAGGCCATGAGGTTCGAGGCGACCCGGACGCCGGAGCCAACGACGGAATGGGCGATCGTGGAGTGCGGGCCCACGAGCACGTCGTTCATCAGGATGCTGTTCTCGATCGCCGTGAACGCCTGGACCTTCACGTTGTCCCCGATGCTCGTGCTCGGGTAGATCACGATGTTCGGGCCGATCTCGCAGCCGCGGCCGATGACCGCGGGCCCGAGGATGTACGTGCCCGACCGGATGCGCGATCCTTCGCCGATTGCGACCTTGCCGCGCAGGGTGACGTCCTTCTCGATCGTCCCGCTCTGCACGTCCGCGATGCCGCCGAGCACGTGGGAGTTCAGCTTGAGGAGGTCCCACGGGTACAGGGCGTCGAGCCAGGTGCCCTTCGTCCGCACCGCGCGCACGCGGTTCTTCGCCGCCAACGCCTGCACGAGGCTCGGCAGGTCGTACTGCCCCTCGTTCAGGAGGGACTCCATGAGCGACAGCGCGGACGCGTCGAACGCGTACACGCCCGTGTTGATCAGGTTCCCCTCCGGATGGCGGGGCTTCTCCACAATTTTGTCTACATAGTGGCCGCTGAGGGACACGACGCCGTACTTCTCCTGCGCCTCGCTCTCCGTGATGAGGAGCGCAGGTCCCGTGCCGACGTTGAGCAGGTCGGCGATCGCCTGCGCGTCCACGTAGTTGCTCCCGTTCACGACGAGGAACGCGCCCTGCAGGTGGCCGCGCGCCTCCCACACCGCGTGCATCGTGCCAAGTTGCTTCTCCTGGACCGCGTACTCGATGTTCGCGTGGAACTTCCGGCCGTCCTCGAAGTGGGACTGAATCCGCTCTCGGCGGTACCCCGTGACGAACACGAGGTCGTGGATCCCGTTCTCCACGAGGGCCTCGACGACGTACTCCAGAATCGGCCGGTTCCCGACCGGGATCATGACCTTGGGCTCGGAGACCGTGAACGGACCCATGCGGGCGCCCTCGCCCGCCGCCAGAATGATTGCCTTCATCGCCCCGCCTTCTCCTCGCGGCCAGACGGACGTGCGGGTATATGGCTTACCGTCTTGTTATCCGAACCGATAGCAAGTCCTGTCCGCCGTCGCGTTTTCATGATGATGCCGAGGGACAGGTGCGGAGTTGATTATAATGGTTTCTATAACGAGATTTTTGGACTAAAAGGACTTTTATAATCAGTCCCCCTTGCGAGGGACATGGCGGCAACCCTCATCGAGGCCCGCGGGACGCGTCGGATCGCCCGCGAGACGAAAATCGTGGAAGAGCCGGAGGACTTGGCGGCGGCGGTCCACCCGGTCGCCTGGCGCATCCTTGCGGAGTTGCATCGGTCGCCGGACTACCCGGGTGCGCTCGCCCGGCGGCTCCGCCTCCACGAACAGAACGTGTACTACCACGTCAACCGGCTGCGAAAGGCCGGCCTCGTGCACGTTGTCAGCGAGCGGGGCCACCGGCCGGGGGCGATGGCTCTTGCTCCGACCGCGGAGGCCTTTGCACTCGTCCTTCCGGACAGCGGTTTCCCCGTCACCGCGCCGGTTCCGCTTGCCGGTCCCCTCCGCGCGTTCGTAGGAGAGTTTGCTAAGGATGGGACGCTCGACGCCTGGATCGTGCTCGGCGCGCCGTCCCCGCACGGGCCGTTCCTCACCGCGGCACGCGATTCCCCATACGCGGCGCAGCTCGGTTTGTTCCTCGGCCGCCATTTCGCGACTCGCCGCGGGCTCGCGGTGAAGCTCGACACGGAGGTGAAGGCCGAGGGTCTGGAGCGCGGAAACTTGATCCTCATCGGCGGCCCGGTCGCGAATATCGTCTCTCTTGACCTCAACCAGCACCTGGCCGTGGCGTTCGACTGGCGGGAGATGTGGCGGCTCCGCTCGTCCCGCACCGGCAAGTCGTACGCGGACGACACGGTGGGCCTCGTGGCGAAGGTCGCGAACCCGTGGCGGGAAGGAGCCTGGATCCTGGTGCTCGCGGGGCTCCACTATCCGGGGACGATCGCGAGCCTCCTCGCGCTCACGGACCACGCGGATGCGCTCCTCAAAGGGTACGAAGGCGGCGAATGGTATCGCGTCGTGCAAGGGCTCGACCGCGACGGGGACGGTCGGCTCGACGACGTCCACATCCTCGAGTGACTAGGTCTAGCCGAGGTTCAGCGTCTCGTACGGGATCTTGTCCTCCGTCCGTTCGTTCATTGTCTCGATCGCCGCCACGACCTCCGCGACGCGGTCTCCGGGACAAAGCAAGAGGACGTTTAGCCCTCGTTGCGCGGCCTCGATGCACGACGGGACGACCGCGAATTCAATGAGACGATCGAGGCGGAGGTTGGCGGCGAATGCCCTCGCGGGCAGGTCGAGGGCCGCCACCGCGTCGGGTCTGATCCGACGCAGCAGTTTGCGGCCGGACTCGACGTTGAGTTTCGGACCTGCGGACCGGACGGAAGGGAATCTCGCGATGGAAATCTTCCCAGGCCGAAGCTCCACGATTCCCTCGAGGCCTCGTGCAAGCACAGGCTCACCCCGGGCCGCCGTCGACGCCACCACGCCCGTCGAGGGGGAGGCTTTCTTGCGCGCGACGAGCACGCCCTTCTCCATGAACAGGCCGACCCGGTCGCCTTCAGAAACCGTGAATGAAATGTTTTGAAAGAGCGGAGCGATCCCGTATCTCTTCGAAAGTCCTTGTGCATTGACGATCGGAGTCAAATTACTCGGTCTTCTCC
>JACQPO010000008.1 GCA_016207545.1 Methanobacteriota archaeon
TCGTCATCACGCGCGGGTCCGGGCCGGCCTCGTAGCACAGGTGGATGTGGCAGTCGATGAGCCCCGGGCTCACGTACCGCCCGTTCGCCGCCAGAACGGGTTCGTCCGTCGCCCCGTGAACATCGCCGAGCTCGACGATCTTCCCCTCCGCGATCCGCACGTCCCCGAAGCGGACGCCGCGGGCATCGACAATCGTCGCTCCTTTGATGACCAACCCCGCCATCCCGCGCGGGACCGCCGACCGGCCCATAAGCTTTGGCGGGGGAAAGAAAGGGGAGCCCGCCCCAGGTGACGGTGCTCGGGGAAGCCAGTCGACTGAGGGAGGCGGGTCCCAAGGGAAAAAAGCGTCAGGAATTCTCCGCGGGCCGTTTCCCGCGGGTGAGGAGGGCGAAGGCCGTCCGACCTGCGTACACGTAGGCGCCGTCGTCCCGCGTCGTGACGGCCCTACGCATCAGGAAGACCATGCCGCACACCGCCGTATCGACTTCGTGCAGGTCTCGGAGGTTCATGGCGATACCCGGGCGGATCCTCCGCCCTCCGCCTCTTTCCACCCGGCCCGCTTTTATGTCCTTTTGCCCGACTCGTACCCCACTCGACGCCTTTTTCTACGGACACGGGCTACCGCGTCCGGGGAGCCATGCTGCTGGGCGCGCACGTCTCGATCGCGGGGGGTCTCCACGAAGCGCCGAAGGCGGGGAAGTGGATCGGGTGCGACGCGATCCAGATCTTCTCCCGCAGCCCGCGGATGCTCCGCTACACGAAGCCGATCACGGAGGGGGACGTGCGGCTGTGGCAGGAGGCGTTGCGGGAGAACGGCATCAAGGCGGCGGTCATCCACACGAATTACCTGATCAACCTCTGCTCCCCGCTGAAGCGGATGGTGAAGGTCGCCCGTGACGCGTTCGTCGAAGAGATGGAGCGGGCGCAGGCCCTCGGGGTGCAACTCCTCATCTTCCATCCCGGGGCGCACATGGGGAAGGGCGAGGAGAAGGGCCTCAAGCTCGTCGCGGAGAGTCTGGACGCGTGCATCGAGCGGGCGAACGCCCCCGACGTGGTGCTGTGCATCGAGAACATGGCGGGGCAAGGCTCCACGATCGGGTATAAGCTCGAGCACCTCCGGAAAATCATGGACCTCAGCAAGCATCCCGAGCGGTTGGCGGTGTGCCTCGACTCGTGCCACCTGTTCGCGGCGGGGTACGACATCCGGACACGCGACGGGTACGAGACCGTCATGTCTCGCGTCGGCGAGGCGATCGGCTTCGACCGCGTGCGCGCGTTCCATCTGAACGACTCGAAGGGTCCCGTGAACTCCCGCGTGGACCGCCACGAGCATATCGGGAAGGGGAAGCTGAAGGAGGACACGTTCCGGTTCCTCGTGAACGACGCGCGGTTCGCGACCTGCCCCGCGGTGCTCGAGACGCCCGGGGAGGACCCGGAGTTCAGAAGGAACTTAAAGCTGCTACGACGCTTGGTGAAACCGTGAGGTGAGCATGCCCATCCCGGAGGACGTTCCCAAGCGCGTGCGCAAGTTCGTGTTCGACCACTTCTTGGAGCACGCGGCGCCGCCAATCGTGGAGCAAGTGATGACCGCGTTCTCCCTTTCGCGGGAACAGGCGACGGACGTGCTCCACAGTCTGGAGGCGGCCCGCCACGTCGCCCTCGTGAAGGGGACCGCCCGGATCCTTATGGCCTTCCCGTTCTCGGCGGGCGCAACGCCGTTCCGCGTCACGGTCCGGGGCCGCCGGTACTTCGCGAACTGCGCGTGGGACGCAATCGCCTTCCACGCGATGTTGCGAAACGACATCCGCGTCGAGTCGTTCTGCCACCACTGCGCGGCGCCGATCAATCTCGAGATGCGAGAGGGGAGCGCCGTGCACGTGGACCCGGAGGACGTCCTTGTCTATCTCGCCCTCCCCGCCGCGCGGTGGTGGGACGACATCATCACGACCTGCTCGAACACAATGGTCTTCTTCGCGTCCCCGGAGCATCGCGAGGCGTCGGCCCTGTGCGCGTCGCCGGGCTCCGGTGTCTCCCTCACGCCGGACCAGGTCCACACGTTGAGCGTTCCGCTGTACGGGAAGAAGATGGACCTCGACTACGCGCGGCCCTCGAAACAATCGTTGCTCGACCACTTCGCCACGATGGGGCTCACGGGCGACTTCTGGAAGCTGTGAGGCGAACGGTCAAGTATCCTCCAACCGTTCACGTGGCGGGGGAGCCCCTTGGACGCCTTGGAGCAACTGGTAAAGGCCGCGGAGGAGGAGTGGCTCGAGCACTGGAAGCGCGGACCGACCCGGACGCGCGTGGCGAACGCCCCGCAAATCGGGGACCGGGCACCGGACCTCGAGCTCGAGGACTTCCGCGGAAAACGCGTGCGACTCTCGGACTTCTGGCGGGACCGGCCCGCGCTCCTCTTATTCTGGCGACACTACGGGTGCGGCTGCGGACTGGAACGGTCGAAGCGCTTGGCGGCGGAGTACACGGACTACGTCGCGGCGGGCGCGAACGTCGTCATCGTCGGGCAAGGGGAACCGGAGCGGGCCCGCGCGTACGCGAAGAAGTACGGGCTGCCGCCATGCCCGATCCTGTGCGACCCCGCGTTCCACGCGTACATCGCGTACGGGCTCCCGGAGGCGGTCCCCGCGCAGATTTTGTACGACGCGCCGGAGGACCTGCAGCGGTGTGAGCTCGAGGCGGGGTTACGGTTTATCGCGGCGCGCAGGGAAATGGGTCGCCCGCTCGTCGACAACCCGTGGCAACTGCCCGGGGAATTCGTCGTGGACGCGAGCGGCACAATCCGCCTCGCCTACCGATATCAGTATTGTGAGGATTTCCCCGACCCACGGGTCCATGTAACAGCCATCATGGACGCCGCCAAAACCTGACTAGGCCGGGCACCGGGCCACGCGTGCCCCGTGGAGAAAGGAGTAGACTCGCTCGCTGAGACCGCGGAGAACCGGGACTTCCGCCGCCAATCGAGGGACCCCCGATCCCATCGGGAGGACGCCCGCCAGTTCCACAAGGCCCTCGCCGCGGCTCGCGGTCTTGCCGTCATGCACAAAGTGGAACGAAGACCATCGCGCGTCCTCGTCCATCCCCGCCAAGAGCGACGCAGTCCGCGGATCTTGTAGGGCGACGGGCTCGATTTGGCCTCGAAGGTCGAGCGCCTTCACGAGGCTCTTCGCGAGGCTGCACAGCCCGCAATCTGCGTCGTAGACCAGATACGCGCACACGGTCCAATCATAAGCCCGGCGGCCCAAAAAGCTACCGCTTGTACGATTCGCAACGCGCTACCGGAGAAAATCCCGACAGACCAGGTACGCGTAGACCAGCGTCACGAGGCCTCCGACTCCGGCGGCAAACCGTATTTCCATCCCGATCGTCCAGAGAAATGTGGTCGAAGCGACCCAAACAAACGGCGCTCCAAGCAGCAACCAGACGCCCCATTCGCGCTTCATGCTGAACCTAGAACGGGAGTTGCTGGAGGGCGACGACGAGCGGGAGGAGCGCTTTCTCGCGCCCCAGGAAGTGGGCCGTCTGGATGGCGGCGTTGAGGTAGATGATCGTGTGCTCCTTCTCCCCGACCCGCCACGCGCCGTAGCCGCCGACGACTTGCTTGAGGATGCCCTCAAGGGGCACGCCCGCCTCGAGGCATTGGCTCAACGTCACGAGCGGCGGGGGCGTCCGATGCTGGAGGGTCGCCTTCAGCCCTGTGATTGCGGCTTGCGCGTCCACGCCCGCCTTCCCGGAAAGCTGGAGGTCCTCCGGATACTCGTACGCACGCCCGAGGGTTCGGTAGAACTTCCAGAGCATGTGGGACAGCTCCTCCTTCGTCATGTGCCTCGCCGCGAGCCGTGCGCTGTGGGCGAGGAGGAGGTTGTGTCCGAGGAAGCCGGGATCTTTCGCGACGCCGATCAGTAGGGGTTCGAACACGCGCTCCCGATCGGAACTCGCGGCGTGGAATCGCAGGATGTCGTGCACCGCGTCGTACTCGCCCTCGGAGAGGGTCTGCTGGAGTGTGCCGATGCTCGCGTCGACGTCGCTCGGCGTCCGTTCGTACGCCTCCGGCCTGAGCGGGCGCGCGGACTGCAACACGGTTCCGAGGAAGTGCGCGGCGTTCGCGAGCGGGACGAGCGCCATCGGGAGCCCGAGCGCACGTGCGGCCTCCACATACGAGACCGCGAGGGTAAAGTTGTGATTGAGTCGCCCCAGGTCCGCGAGGCTTGCGCGGACGAGCGCATGGCTCGCCGCGTCGAGCCCGTCTTGCAACGCAATCGCGCACGCGAGCACGGCCGCGCGGTCCGGTTGCCCCGCCACGAGCGCGTCCCAGAGGAGCCGCTCCGGGTCCCCCGCCACGGATGCGGCCTGCTGCTCGAGGTACGTCGCGGTCCAGTCCCGCTTGATGAGGCTGAAGTTGTACAAGGTGACGAACCGCAGGAGCCCCCACGACGCCTCCGGTCCGGCGATCGCGAACATCTCCCGCGAGGCCTCTACGGTCTGCAACCCGTGTGGGACCGTCAGCTTCGGATCCTGATGGTTCGCGCAGACGAGGAGCAGGGCGTCCGCGATCGGCCAGAAGTTCTCCTCGTCACGCGCGAGCCGGTCGAAGAGGGGCATCGCCTTCTGGTGCTGGAAGGTGTAGAGGAGTTGGAGGAACTGTTCGAAGTCCCGCCCCGCCATTTCGCGCGACTAAGGCGGCGGTGCCTCTTATGGGCTCCGGTTACGCCGCGAGGTCGACGTCGAGCAAGCGGCCCCACAAACCGCCAATCACGCAGTATGGGACGCGGTTCCGGAGAGATAGTTTGGCGGGGCGTGAAAGATTTGTCGGCAAACGCTCGGACTAAAACCTTAAGACAAGCCCTCTCGTTCGGCCGCGCGCGATGGTCGCGTACGACGTCATCATCATTGGCTCCGGTCCCGCGGGCCTCACGGCCGCGATCTACACGACGCGCGCCGGATTGAAGACCCTCGTGCTCGGCGGGGGCCCGAAAGGCGGCGATCCCACGCGGATCCCCGGCGGGCAACTCATGGTTACCACGGCCGTCGAGAACTATCCCGGCTTCCCGGACGGCGTGCAAGGTCCCGAACTCATGGACCTCATGCGGAAGCAGGCGGAACGGTTCGGGGTGGACTTCGTCGACGTGAACGCGACGTCGATTCACGCAAAGGGCAACCCGTTCCGCGTCAAGACGGAGGAGGCGGAGTACGAGGGCCGCACGGTCATCATCGCGACGGGTGCGACCGCGAAGTGGCTCGGGATCGAGAGCGAGCGGAAGTTCATGAACCGGGGCGTGACCGCGTGCGCGGTGTGCGACGGCTACTTCTTCCGCGGGATGGACGTCGTCGTCGTGGGTGGCGGCGACGCCGCGATGGAGGACGCGCTGTTCCTCACGAAGCTGTGCAAGTCCGTGAAGGTCATCCACCGCCGCGGAGAGTTGCGGGCGTCGAGGATCATGCAAGACCGCCTCTTCGCCGCCAAGAACGCAGAAGTGATCTGGAACACGGAAGTGCTCGAGATCCTCGGGGAAAACAAGGTCCACGCGGTCCGCCTCGTGACCGACCCAAAGGGCAATCCGAAGGAAATTTACGAGAAGAATCCGAGAGCCGCGGACCTGAAAATCTGGGAGCTGCCCACGCAAGGCGTCTTCATCGCGATCGGCCACGAGCCCGATACGGAGGAGTTCAAGGGCGTGATCGAGCTGGACAAAAAGGAGTACGTGGCCGTGCGGGACCACGTAAAGACGAACGTCCCCGGGATTTTCGCGGCGGGCGACGTGCACGATTCCCACTACCGCCAAGCGGTCACCGCGGCTGGATTTGGTTGCATGGCCGCTCTTGAAGCGGAGCGGTGGCTCGCGCGGCAAGGTTGACGGTACGGAGAAAAGGCTGAAATAGCGCCCGACCCATCGAGCGCGCCCGAGGGGGATTCCGTGGTCCGCATCTTCCGCGGCGGTGTGCTCGACGAACGGTTTGAGGGGAGCGTCGTCGTAATCGGCCCGAAGCCGACGCAGATGACGGGCCTCGTGAAGGGCGACTTGTTCGTGCGGGACAATTCGACGTGCGAGG
This sequence comes from Methanobacteriota archaeon, assembly GCA_016207545.1. Classification (GTDB taxonomy): domain Archaea; phylum Thermoplasmatota; class Thermoplasmata; order RBG-16-68-12; family EA-27; genus EA-27. The sequence goes on from JACQPO010000008.1 coordinate 6,067, forward strand.
TCGTCGGCATGGTCACGGGCAACCTAATCGCGGAGAGGACCGGGAAGGCGGTCCTTCGCGGCCTTGTCGCGAAGGACGTCAAGGCCGTTGGCGGCGACGTGGAAATCCACGGCATGGTTGCGGGAAACGTGATCAACGAGGGGGGACGGATCTTTATCGGGCCGAGTTGCCTCGTCCGCGGCGAGGTCAAGGGCAAGACAGAAGCGGGGCCGCCAATCACGGGTGCCGCGCCGTCTAGCCCCTCGTCCGCATGATCATGGGACCGTGAGCACGATCTTCCCGAACTGCTCCCCCTTCTCGAGTCGCTCCTGCGCCTCCCGCGCCTTCTCGAGCGGGTACACGCGGTCGACGACCGGTTTCAGCTTCCGGCGGAAGACGAGGTTCATCACGTCCTCGAACTCCTTCTGCGAGGACATTGTGGACCCGAGGATCGAGTGGCCGCGGTAGAAGGAACGGCGGAGATCAAACGTCGCTTCGGGCCCGGAGGTGGCCCCGCAGAACACGAGACGCCCGCCGCGCGCCAGGCACCGCAAGCTTCTTGCAAACGTCGCGGGACCAACGTGATCGACGACGACGTCGACGCCCCGCTTCCCCGTGAGTTCCCACACGGCCTTGTCGAACTCCATCTCCCTGTAGTTGATTAGAACGTCGGCGCCGAGCTCCTTCGCCTTTCGGAGTTTCTCGTCCGAGCTGCTCGTCGCGAACACGGTGCACCCCGCGGACTTCGCGATCTGGATGGCCGCGGAACTCACGCCGCTCCCCGCCCCGAGCACGAGCACGGACTCGCCCGGACGGATCTTCGCGCGCGTGATTAACATGCGCCACGCGGTGAGGAACACGAGCGGCGCCGCCGCGGCTTCCACGTAATCAAGGTCCGTCGGGAGCTCGACGACGTTCGTCCCGGGGACGCGCACGTACTCCGCGTACCCTCCCGGAACGTGCTCCCCGAGAATCTTGAACTCGACGCACAGCGGGTGGTCGCCTTGAATGCACCACTCGCACTCCCCGCAATACAGCCCGGGGTTCACCGCCACGCGGACGCCCGGCTCCCAGTACGAGACCGCGTTCCCAACCGCCGCGATCTCGCCGGCGACGTCCGAACCGGGGATGTGCGGCAGCTGGAGCTTCAGGCCCGGCAGGCCTTGGCGGGTCCACAGGTCGAGGTGGTTCAAGGCGCACGCCCTCACGCGCACGAGGACGTCTCGCTCTCCGATGTCCGGCGTCGGCACGTCGAGGGGCTGGAGCTTGTCGAGCCCTCCATGCTCGTAGAAGCCGACGGCCTTCATCGCGCCGCAAATGAGGGGTCGCTAGATAAGCGTTGGTTCACATCGTCGGGCGGAACCGCGCCTCGCCCGCGTGGTACACGCTGATCTCGTGACCGTCCGGATCCTTCAGGTACGCGTGTCGCCAGCCCCACGGCATATCCTTTGGCGGCGCGTCGAGGGCGAAACCCATCGTCGCGAGCCGCGCGCACACGCCGTCCACGTCCCCCGTCTCGAAGTACAGCCGCAGTCCCTCCATCTCGGGCGCCATGTGGGGCTTGTCCTCGGACAGGAGGTGAAGGGCGATGGTCCCGGTCCCGTTCGGGCTGCGCAACCGCGCGTACCCCTCCACCTGTTCCACGAGCTCGAAGCCGAGGCCGTCCCGGTAGAACCTGAGGGATCGTCCGAGGTCCCGAACGTAAATCATGACGTGGTTGAATTCGATCGAGCGCACCCGCTTCTCGGGCTTCCTCGCGGCGGGCATCCGGTCACCGAAAGCGCTTGAGGACCTTCTCCGCGTCGACAATCTGTCCCTGGTAAATCTCCTTGATGTACTTCAGGCCCTCTTCGTGGGCCTGCTGCGTGAGGGACTCTACGCCGTCCTCCGGGATGATTGGCTGGATCCCGCGGAAGAACGCGTCCGCGCTCGTGTGGCGGCAGCAGATGTTCGAATGGAGGCCCGTAATGACGAGGTTGTCCACGTCGTGCGCGCGAAGCACGGAGTCGAGCGGCGTCTCGTAGAACGCGCTGTACGTCTGCTTCCCGAAGATGTAGTCCTTCTTCTCCGCCTTCAGCTCGGGGATAATCTCCGCGCCCTTCGTGCCCTTCATGCTGTGGGGGCCCCAAATCTTGAGTTCGAAGTCCGTCGGCAGATGCGCGTCGTTCACGTAAATCACCGGCACGTCCGCCTTCCGCGCGGCATCCGCGAGCCTCCGGATGTTCGGGATGATGCGCTTCGCCCGCGGGCACGGAATCGCCCCGGTGATGAAGTCCTCGACCATGTCCACGATGAGCAGCGCGTCCGCCATGGGACTCCCCCGTCCCGCGTACCCGCCGCCAAAGATAAGGCTTGCGCTCTAGACGAACGCCTGCCCCTTCGTCTCCGGCCCAATCGCGGCGACGACAATGCCGCCAAGAGCCATCACGACCGCGATGGACGTGAGGGGCGCGACGATGTTCCCCTGCGTGTACTGGAACAACGCCCCGAACACGACGGGACCCAGGATCGCGGTGATCTTGCCGACGCCCTCGGCCAGCCCGAAACCGGTCGCCCGATACTGGGTCGGGAACAACTCGCTCGTGTACGGGTACACGGCGCCCCACGCGCCGAGGTTGAAAAAGCTGACGAACGCGAGGCTCACGAACAGGGTCGACAGCTCCGTGGCGGTCGCAAGCGCGTATCCGCTCACCCCGCCGAGGATGAGGAAGGTGGCGAGGGTCCGCTTCCGGCCCCACCGCTCGACGAGGTACATCGACATCCCGTACCCGGGGAATTGCGCGAAGGCGGACACGACGAAAAACCATGCGAGGAGGCTGACGTTCGAGCCGACGACCTCGAAAATTGGGAGCGCGAACGGGAGGGAGAGGAACAGGCCGTAATAACTGAAGTTCAAAGCAATCCACACGAGGACCGTGACGGTGGACCGCCGAAGCAAGGCTCCGCGGAAGAGTGCCACAATCGGTGCGCGGGGCACGGCCTGCTCCCGAGACAACATCGCGGCGCTCACGGGCTTCCCCTGAATCCGTTCGAGCACGCTCGCCGCCTCCTCAAGCCTCCCGTGGCGGGCGAAGTAGAACGGGCTCTCGGGGATCGTGACGCGCGCGAGGAACGCGATGAACGCGGGGAACGCCGCGACGACGAACAAGACCCGCCAGCTCTCAATCCCGCCAACGGTGACGCCCTGGACGATGAACACCCACCAGAAGCCGATCGCGAGGAGGAAGCCGATTGGCCAAAAGAAGTCGAGGAGGACCATGAAGCGACCGCGGGACTGCGGCGGCAGGAATTCGGACAGCATTGCGGGGTCGACGACGAGCATGCCCCCCAGCCCGAGGCCCGCGAGGAGCCGGAACGCGAAGATGCTCCACGGGTCCCACGAGAGGGCGGTGATCGCCGTGAACGCGGAGTACCACAGGATGCTCGCGAGGAACACCGTTCGGCGGCCGCGGGCGTCCGCCAAACGTCCGAGAATTAGGCTCCCGATGAACGAGCCGATGAGCGTCGCGGACGTGACAAGGAAGAAGAGGATCGGTTGCGCGGAAGGGGTAATCCCGAACGCGGGAAAAATCGCGGGCAGCACGAAGCCGATGAGGATGATTTCGAACGCGACGAACGTCCACGCGAAACCCGTGATCGCGACGATCTGGCGGTGGAAGGCGGTAAAGCCGCCGTCCCGAAGTACCTGCTCCACGGTCCGGGTCTCCGCCGCCATGGCAACCGCAGGCCAGCGCTGACATCTATTTGAACGTAGGGCCTCGGGCAGCGCAGGACTATTAGCCGCGTCCCGTTCCCCCGCCCATGGACGTGTTCTCGCCCGCGGCGCAGGAATACGCGAAGGATCTCGAGCTCCCGCCGAAGAAGGTTCGCGGCTGGGTCCACGAGGTCGAGGTCCCGATGCACGAGGGCGAGGCGTTGGCGTACGAGACGGAACACGACGCACCCGGCGGCCGGGTCGAGTTCAACGTCCACTCCCATAAAGGACGGGACGTCACCTACCACGTGAAGGGGACGGAGGCCCGCCTCGCGGGCACGTTCGTCGCCCCGTGGGAGGGGAACTTCTACCTGATGTGGGAGAACCTGAGCGACGGCCCCGTCAAGGTCCGCGCCCGCGCGCGGCGCCCGTAGTCCGGGCCGGATTTGGGTGAGATGTTGCACAACGGCCTTAGCCCTCCGCCTCGGTGGGCACCGCAATGACGTGGTCCCGCCGGCGGAAATGGGTGGTCGTGCTCCTCCTCGTCGCGATCCTCGCGATTCCGGCCTGGTACCTCGCGTCCCCCCTGTTCATCGTCGTCCGCGGAACGGAGGCGCCCCCCGCGGACTTTACGACCGTCGTCGGAACGGGTTCGTTCGTGGAGGGGGAGCCGGGACACCACGCCTCCGGGACCGCACGGCTCCTCACGGACGGCACGCGGTTCCTCCTCCGCGTCGAGGACTTTTCCGTCACGAACGGCCCCGACATCCACGTGTACCTCGCGAAAGGCGCGCGCGTCGTGGACGGGGACGTCGACCTCGGCTCCGTGAAGGTCACCGAGGGCTCCGCGAACTATGCAATCCCAGACGGGGTGGATCCACAGGAGTACGCGTACGTCGTAATCTGGTGCGTCCCGTTCCGCGTCCAGTTCGGCTATGCGGAGCTCACGTTCACCTGAGCGTCAGTCGTGGCGGGGCTCCGTGTATCGGTACACCATCATCCCGCACCGCTCGCACGGGCCCGCGACCCACTTCGGGTCCGCCTTCCACGCGTGGCCGCAGTACGGGCAGTCCACGATCGGTCCCTCCTCCGACTCCGGAAGCACCGACATCTTAAGCCGCGCCCGCGCGTTAACCTTGCGCATCCGGGGTGGGCTATGCCGGAGGGCGACCCGTACCACCAGTTCCAGATGTTGCTGAAGCCGCTGGAGAAGGCGCTCCGGCATGAGAACGTAGACGCCGCGCTCCGGTTCGCGGGCCACCTATTCGCGATTGGCGGCGGCCCGGCGGACCTCCAGGACCGGAAGGTGAACGTCCTGCTGCGGGCGATGGAGGGCGCGACCCCGTCCGTGAAGACGCAGTTCACCGCCAAAGTCCTGGAGCAGTTCGGGCCACAGCTCACGGACAATTCGAAGGCGCGGCTCGCAGGCCGCCTCGAACGCCTGTGACTCAACCCGCGGAGAGCGGGAACACGGGCTGCGCGGCGTCCCCGTCCCGGCGCGGGAACTCCTTGACGTGCACGCCGTAGTACGGGACGCGTTGCGCGACGACCGTGCGGAACGCCTTGCGGAGTCCGTCGTCGTCGAGGCCGCGCGTCGGGATGAGGTCGTCGTTCCGGTTCAAGCACCCCTTCAGCTCGCCTTTGTGCGTGACCCGGATCCGGTGGCAGTTGAAGCAGAACTCCTCGTTGTACACGGGGTCGACGACCTCGACCTCCGTCCCGTTGTACAGGTAGATGCGACGGTGGTGCATCTCCCGGACGAGGACCTTCTCCGCCTTCCCCTCGAGCCACTTCTTCACGGCGTCGATGTCCACGGACCAGTCCTTGGGGTCCACGAGCTCCGGCATGAACTGGATGAGCTGGAGCTTCAGATGCCCGTCGGAGTTCCCGACGAAGTCGAGCATCGCGGGGATGTGCTCGAGCGTGTGCTTGAAGACGACCATGTTCAGCTTCACGGGGACGAGGCCGACCCTAAGCGCCTCTCGAACGCCCTCGAGGACCGGGTGGAGGTCCCCCTTCCGAATCTCCCGGAACGCGGTCGGGTCGATCGCGTCCATCGACACGTTCACCCGCTTGAGCCCCGCGTTCCGCAACGCCTCCGCGCGCCGCGCGAGCATGGACCCGTTCGTCGTCATGCTCACGTCCGGAATCTGACGCACGGTGCGCGCGACGATTTCCTCCACGTCCGTCCGAACGAGCGGCTCCCCGCCCGTGTACTTGATTGTCCGAATCCCGAACTCCCGCGCGGTCCGGACGATCCGCTCGATCTCGTCGACGGTCATCTCCTCGTCGTGCGGCGCCCGAGGCCGGAGGATGGGGCCGAGGCCCTCGTCGTGGCAGTAGATGCAGCCGAAGTTGCACCGCTTCGTGACGCTGATCCGCAGGTCCGTGACCTCGCGGCCAAAGGCGTCGACGAGCATCGCCTCCATAACGCCCTTATCGGGTAAATAGATGTGCCGTCAGCGGCGACGCCGGAAGCGCCGCCGGCGCTCCGGCGGCCGCGCCTTCGCCTCGTACGTCTCCTTCGGCGGCGCCGCATGCACCTCGCCCAGGTAGTAGCCCCGGGCGTTGTCCTCCGTGAACGCGACCTTGATTTGGTCGAGCTTCGCCCGCATGAGGTTCCGGAACTGCTCCCGTTTCTCCTTTCCGTCCGAGTTCCACAGCCGGTCGAACTCCGCCCGCTTCGCGTTCATCACGCGGGGACCGACCCTGAAGCGCTACATAAGGGTATGGATGCGATTCTGCGCGTGCGACAAAAAAAGTGAGGTCCCCGGAGGTGAGATCGGGGACGTCTGTGGTGGAGAGAGGAATGGTCACGACGTCACGTCGTGGCGCGGAGGGCGCCACGGCTTCGCGGGGATGACGACGACGAGGTTCAGGTCCGTCGGCTGCGTCCGCCATCGCGCGCACGAGCCGTCCTCGTGAATCCGAATCAGCCGAACCCGCACGTGCGTCCCTCCTCGGCCACTCGGCGGAAATGGCGTCTGAGGGCTTGGGAAGTTTGGTACGCCGTTGTATTCCTATTTGAACGTACCTGCGGCGGGCGGACGCGAAACGCACATAACCCCCCGCGCGGCTCTCTCCCGGGGGTTTTGTGCGGGTCTCCGAGTTCGCGTCTAAGGTGTCGGAGCTCGCGGCGCGGCGGGAGCCTTTCGCCGTCGCGACGGTCACAAAGACGGAAGGGTCCACCCTGGCAAAGGTTGGCTTCAAGATCCTCATCTCCCACGACGGGCATGTCGTCGGCGGCACCCTCGGCGGCGGCTGCCCGGAGGGGCCCATCGTCGAGATGGCGCGTCGCGGGATGCGCGACGGCACGCCGCAGACCGTCCGCGTGCACCTCGTGGATGCGGGGCAAGCGGTCGCGGGGACTTTGGTCAATCCCAGACCCGGTGAGATCTATGTGGAAACGAACTGCGGCGGCACGCTGGAGGTGTACATCGAGCCCATGATGCCAAGCGAGCGGCTCGTCCTGATCGCGCAGGGCGGGAAGGACGACATCGAGGAGGAACTCGTCCTCATGGGAAAGCAACTCGGCTTCGAGGTCGTCGTCGTGGACCCCGTGCCCGTGCTGCGCGAGGAGCCCCACCTGCTCCTCAAGTCCGCGGAGATCGATCCGCAGACCTTCCCCCTGGGCGGGCGGGACTACGTCGTCGTGCTCACGAAAGGGGAGCGGGACGTCTCGATCCTCCAGGCCCTGTCGAAGACGAACGCAAAATTCGTGGGACTCCTCGCGAGCCGGCATCGGCTTCGGAAGAACCTCGAGGAACTCCGCGCCCTCGGGGTGCCGGAGGAGTTCGTCGCATCCCTCCACGCCCCCATCGGCCTCGACATCGGGGCCACGACCCCCGCAGAGCTCGCCCTCTCGATCCTCGCCGACGTCGTCGCGACGAAGTACGGGAAGGACATCCCCCACAAGCCCGCCCCATAGGGCGCAACGATTAAGCGCCGGGACCGACTAGGGAACGGGGGGAGGCGCCCCGTGATTACGGCGGTGGTACTGGCCGCAGGGACTTCCTCGAGGATGGCGGCACCGAAACCGTTGCTCCGCCTCGCGGGCGAGCCCATGCTTGCGCGGGTCCTCTCCTCGGTCCGCGGCTCCCGGGTCGGCCAGGTCGTCGTCGTGCTCGGCGCCGAGAGGGACCGGGTCCGCCGAGAGGTGCCCCTCGACGGGGCCACCGTGGTCGACAACCCGGAATACGCGGCGGGGATGAGCACCTCGATCCGCGCGGGGCTACGGGCTGCACACCAGGGCGCGGACGCGTTCGTAATCGTCCTGGCGGACCAACCCTTCGTGTCCCCTGCCACGATTAATGCGCTCATCGACGCCCGCGCGGAAACGGGCGCGAGAATCCTCATCCCCACGTTCAGAGGGACGCGCGGGAACCCCGTCCTCGTGGATGGGTCCCTCGCGGACGAGGTCGCCGCGATCACGGGAGATCAGGGGTGCCGCGCGATTTTCGGGCATCACCCGAACGAGATCCGCGAAGTGCCCGTGGACGACCCGGGCGTGCTCATCGACTTTGACACGAAGGAACAAGTTGTGCGGGCGGAGGAAACGCTCGCCCGGGGGGCGCCCCTCGAGTCGCTCGTGCGCGAGTCGGTCTCGACGGTCCCGAAACACGCCCACGGACCGAGCCGCCCCGAGGGACTCCCGGGGAGGGACGTCCTCGCCCTCGCCCAGGAGCTCCGGTCCCGGAACGAGCCCTTCGCCCTTGCAACCGTGGTGCGCGCCGTGCGGCCGACCTCGGGGAAGCCCGGGTACAAGGCAATCGTCCTGCCGAACCGCGACGTCGTGGGGTGGGTTGGCGGGAGCTGCGCGCACGCTGCCTTGCACGCGGAGTCCCTGGCGGCGATGCGGGATGGCCGACCGCGGCTCCTGCGTCTGAGCCGGGAGGCGAGCCTTTTGCCCGCGGGAGAAGGGGTTGTGGATTACGTGATGGAGTGCCACAGCGGTGGTGCAATGGACATCTACATCGAGCCGCATCTGCCAAAACCTCGCCTGTTGATCGTGGGCGATTCGCCGATCGCGGAGGCGTTGAGCGCCCTCGGGAGGATCTTGGACTACCGCGTAACGGTCGTGGCGCCCGGAGCGACCCCGGACGGTTTCCCGGACGCGGAGGAGGTGTTGACTGACCTCGAGGGGCTCGCGGACCTTGCAGCGGACGCGTACATCGTCGTCGCAACGATGGGGAAGTACGACGAGAGCGCGCTGCGGGCAGCCGCCTCTACCCGCCCCGCATACGTAGGGTTCGTCGCGAGCCGCCGTCGGGCGGGCGTCGTCCTCCAGACCCTTCGTCGGGAGGGAATCCTCCCGGAGGCGCTCGACCGCGTGCGCAACCCCGCGGGCCTCGACCTTTCTGCACAGACCCCGGGGGAAATCGCGCTGAGCATCCTGGCGGAGATTACGAAAGCGCGACGGAGCGTTTCGACGTCCGAGA
>JACQPO010000021.1 GCA_016207545.1 Methanobacteriota archaeon
CACGCACCGAAGGCCGTCGCCGTGCGCGGCGGTATGCCCCGGGAGATTCCCGCAACGGAACTTGTGCCGGGCGATCTCGTGCTCTTGGACGCGGGAGACGCGGTCCCTGCGGACGGCCGCGTGATCGACGCCCACGGGTTGGAGACGGAAGAGTCCCTCCTCACGGGCGAGTCGCTCCCCGTGCCGAAAACCACGGAGCCTGCGTTGCACGGAGACGCGCCGATCGCGGAGCGACATGGGTGCGTGTACATGGGCACCCTGGTCGTCGGCGGCCACGGTCGGTTCGTCGTGACCGCCACGGGCGCGGACACGGAGATGGGCAAGATCGCCACGACGCTCCAGTCCGTGCACACGGACATCTCCCCGCTCATGCGCGAGGTGCGCGCGTTCAGCAAGCTGATCGCCGCGGCCGCAGTGGTGGCGGTCGCCGTGATCATCGCCCTCGGACTCCTGCGCGGCCTGCCCCTGACCGACGTCGTGCTGTTTGCCCTCGGCGAGGCCGTTTCGATCATCCCGGAAGGTCTCCCGGCCGCGGTCTCCATCGTGCTCGCCGTCGGCGTGCAACGGATGGCGAAGCGCCACGCGGTCGTGCGCAAGCTGTCCGCGGTCGAGACCCTCGGCGCGGCGAACGTGATCTGCACGGACAAGACGGGTACGCTGACGGAGAACCGGATGCGGGTCGCGCGCGCGTACCTGCCGGGCCACCGCGCGGACATCGACTTCCTGTCCCACGAGGCGGACGGGGGCGTCGCGGAGGCCCCGTTGAGGATGCTCGGCCGAATTTCCTCCCTGTGCAACGACCTCCGGGAGGAGTTCGGGGACGACGGGCTCGAGGTGAAGGGGGATCCCACGGAGGTCGCGCTGTTCCTGTTCGCTTCCCAAGTCGGTACGCCGATCGCGGGAGCGCGGCGGCTCGCGGAAATCCCGTTCTCCCACGAGCGGAAGTACATGGCCGTCGCGTACGACGGCGTCGCGGACCTTCCGCAGGTGTACGTGAAGGGGGCGCCCGAGGTCATCCTCTCCCGATGCTCGCGGAGCCTCGAGGGGACGTGGGCCGTGGAGCTCGACGAGGGCCGCCGGACGTTCTGCGAGGAGCGCGCGTCGGAGATGTCCGGCGAAGGCCTTCGCGTCCTCGCGTTCGCCTACCGCGACGTGGATCGAGATCCCAAGGCCCTCGACGACGGCGACGTGCACGACCTCGTGTTCGTCGGGTTCGTCGGCCTCATGGACCCGCCCCGACCCGGCGTCGCGGAGTCCGTGCGCCGCTGCCATGCGGCCGGCATCCGCGTGATCATGCTGACGGGCGACCACCGCCTGACTGCGGAAGCGATCGCCCGTCGGTTGTCGATCACGGACGAGCGCCGTCCCCAAGTGCTCGCGGGCGCCCAGGTGGAGGGGCTCGACGACGACGCGTTCCTTCGGGAGCTCGACCGGACGAACGTGTTCGCCCGCGTGTCCCCCCACACGAAACTGCGTGTCGTGGAGGCGCTCAAGGGACAGGGGAACGTCGTCGCGGTCACGGGGGACGGCGTGAACGATTCCCCCGCGTTGAAGCGCGCGGACGTGGGGGTCGCAATGGGCGTCTCCGGCACGGACGTCGCCCGCGACGCCTCGGAGATCGTGCTGACGGACGACAACTTCACGAGCATCGTGGCGGCAGTCGAGGAGGGCCGCGTCGCGTTCCAGAACATCAAGCGGGTCGTGGCCTTCCTGTTCACGACGAACCTGAGCGAGGCCGCGGTGCTCATCGCCTCCATCGCCCTCGGCTTCCCGCTCCCCCTGCTCGCCGTGCATATCGTCTGGCTGAACATGGTTACGGCCACACCCGCCGTCATGTCCCTGAGCCTGGAGCCCCGCCACCCGTGGGTCCTGAACAAGAACCCCCGCCCGCTGAACGCGGGCCTCATCTCCCACGAGGTGCGCCTCCTCATGGTCGTGCTGCTCGGCGTGATGCTCGTGGGCACCCTCGGCCTGTTCGCGGTCAAGCTGGAGTCCGACGGCCTCGCGGGCGCGCGCACCCTCGCGTTCACCGCGCTCGTGTTCTTCGAGCTCGCGAACGCGTTCAACTGCCGGAGCCTGGGCGAGCCGTTGTCGCGGGTCGGCGTGTTCACGAACAAGTACCTCATGGGCGGCCTCGCCGTCGCGATCGTCCTCCAGTTGTTCGCGGTCTACCACCCCGCGATGCAGGGGCTGTTCGGGACGGTGCCGCTTGGCCCTATGGATTGGCTCGCGCTCGTCCTCGTCGCGCCGTGGATCATCGTCGCCGCGGAGGTCCAGAAGCGCCTGCTGGCACTGTTCCGAAAGGAAGTCCCGCGCGAGTCCGCACTCGCCTAGCCCTCTCGGTGCTTCGGGAAGATGCCCCGGGCGGCCTTGAGCAAGTTCAGCGTGTTCAGCTCTCCGAGCAAACGGCCCTCCCCGTCCACGATCGGAAAGTCGTTCAGGTGGTCTTCCACGACCTTGCGGACGACCTCGACGACGTTCGTCTCCAAGGTCACGGTCGTGGGCCTGCGCATGAAGTCCACGACCCGGTCGGTCTCCATCTCCCGCACGAACCGGAAGAAGGAGACGAGGCCCGGCTTGCGCGCCCCCAGGCGGTAGCTCACGTGGCGCATGAGGGTCTCCAAGCTGATCGTCCCCTTCACGTGGCCCTCCCCGTCCACGACGTACGCCTTTCGCGTGACCTCGCGCGCCAAGATCGCGTCCACCGCATCCCGCAACGTCGCGTCCTCCGGGACCGTCGCCGCGTCCGAGCGCACGACCTCGTAGATGTCGCCGACCGTCTCTGTCAGTTGCACACCCCGGTCTTGGGGCGGGATGTCCCCCTCGAACGTATCAACCCCCTCCTCGCCCGTCTCGTTTGGACGGATTTTCCGCTTCGTCCTCCATGCCTTTCACGATCCTTTCGATGTCGAGCGGGATCTTGGGCCCCTCCACCCCCTCCAGCCGAAGGTGGACCGTCCGCTGCGGGAAGGGGATCTCGATGCCCGCCTTCGTGAGTCGCGTGTAGATCTCCGTGTTCAGCACATCGGTCACGGTGAACCGGTTTGCCCGGTCGTCGATCCACACGAGGATGAAGAAGTTCAAGCTTGAATCGGCCATCGCGTCAAACCGGACGATCGGCGCGAGGGCCGGGTCGTCCCGGATGATGTGCGGGGTCGCGTCGATCGATTCCCGGAGGACCCGCTTCACGAGGGCGGGATCGCTGCCGTAGGCGACGCCGATCGTGCTCATGAACCGCCCCTTGTCCTTCGGATTGCTGAAGTTCGCAATCTTCTCGTTCACGAGCTTGTTGTTGGGAACCGTGACGAGGGTTGCGTCGGAAAATCGGAACAGGCGGGTCGTCCTCAACCCAATCCTGCGCACCTCAACCCAATCCCCGTCGCCAAGGATGATGATGTCGCCCTCCCGGAAGGGCCGGTCGGCGAGGAGGAACAGGCCGCTGAAGAAGTTCGAAATCGTGTCCTGCGCTGCGAACGCGAGAACCATGCTGATGACGACGCCGCCCGCGACGAACAGGGTGAGGTCGACGTTGAGGTACCCGAGGAGGAGGCCCAGGCCTGCGAGGCCGACGATCACGAGTCCGATCTTCTCCGCGAGGGGGATGATCACGTCGTCGATGTGGCTCGAGGTCCGCTTTGCGATCGACCGCCCCAGGTAGATGAGCACGTCCTTGAACAGCCGGTACGCGAGGTAGACGATGATGATCGCGAGGGCGGCTTGGTAGATCGAGAGCAGCGTTTCCCGGATCCACGAATCGATGTGGCGGTCGAGGGCTCCGAGGGACTGGATGGTGCCGTACAGGAACAAGAGGATTATGAACGGGGTTCGGACGATGCGGATGATGATGTCGTCGATCTGCGTCTTCGTGCGCGCGGCCGCTCTCCGGGTCAGCGGGATAACCACGAAGAGCGCGACGGCCGCCAGCACGCCCCACAAGACGACATCGAGGAGGAAGACGCCCCATTCATTGTCCAACGGCGGGGGCAGCGGATTCGCGAAGATGCCGAGCACCTTCTTCTCCGCGAAGATGGAGGGGATTGTGACCGTCGCGTCGCGCGGGGCGATGAACACGACGGCTCCCCCTTGGAACACCGTGAAGAACACGCGCAAGGCCATCGTCGTCTCCGCCTCGACCGTTGGCGGCGGCGTGACGGAGACGCGGACGGCCGCCGCCCGGTTCTGGGACAGGCCGTCGATGCGCGTCGGGTCGATGTCGACCGTCCACCCGGTCGTCTCGGTCGCGCTCACCTCGATGTCGTAGGAGATCGGGTCGACGTTCCGGACCGTCCAGTTGAACGTCACCGTTTCACCCGGCGCGGTCGTCCGATCGTACGTGTCGACGTTGAGGACTTGGATGGGATCCTGGGCTCCGACCGAGGCGACGATTAGGAGCGCCGCCACGAGGAGGATGGGGATAAGCCGCGCGACCCGCATCGGGCCACCCAGACCGTCGCGCGCCATATGCGTTTCGCTCGACGCACGCACGGTCAGTACACCTCCGTCCGGCCGAGGCATTCCACGGCGACCTCCTTCGGGAACCGCTCCCGGAAGAGCCGGTAGCAGTACGCCTCCTCCTTCGTCCGGAGTTCGATCGGTCGCGCCTCCTCCCGAAGTCTCTCGAACTCCGCGTCCGAGAGCTGCCGCTCCGCCTCCCGCCGGATCACGTCGAAGCTGCCGGTCCCCTCCGCGAACTTCTGTTTCCCCCGCCACAGGAGCTCCTCGGGCAGGTAGCCGGGGAACGCGTGCCGGAGCAGCCACTTCTCGACCCGCTCCGGCCCGTGGATCTTCCACTCGATCGGGAGGCCGAGGGCGAACGCAACGTGCGCCCAATCTAGGTACGGCACGCGTCCCTCGAGGGCGTGGGCCATCGTCATCCGGTCCGTCCGCTGCAGGTTGAGGTTGTGCAGGGACTGGGTGATCCGCACGAGCTCCGGATGGAGCGCTTCCGGCGGTACGTCCTTCAGGTAGCGATAGCCCGCGTACAGCTCGTCCGCGCCCTCCCCCGTCAACACGACGGTCACGTGCCGCTTCGCGAGCTCGGACACGAAGTACGTGGGCACCGCGCTCCGCACGAGGGCGGCGTCGAACGACTCCAGGTGCCACAGGACACGAGGGAGGTGGTCGAGCACCTCGTCCTCCGTAAACGTCCGGATGTGATGGGTCGTGCCGATGTGCTCTGCGGCGCGCCGCGCGTTCTCGAGGTCCGGCGCGCCCTCCATCCCTGTGGAGAACGTGTGGAACGATTCGAGGTGGCGGGCCGCGATCGCCGTGACGAGGCTGCTGTCGAGCCCGCCGGAGCAGAACGCGCCCAGCGGGACCTCGGACATGAGGCGCTTTTCCACGGCGGCGTCGAGCAGCCGGCCCACCTCGTCGACCGCCGCATCGACGTCTGTGTCCGCACGCAGCTCCGTCTTCCAATCCGCGAACCGGTGGAACCCCTTGTCCGTTCGGTACCAGTGCCCGTTTGGCAACTCCCGGATTCCATGGTCTGTGACCTCGAGGAGCGCTTTGACCTCCGAGGCGAAGTAGAACGTCCCGCCGCGAATCGCATAGTAGAGAGGCTTGATGCCGACCGGGTCCCGGGCGAGGAACAGGTTCGTGCCATCCCAGATCGCGAGCGCGAACATGCCGTCGAGCATGGAGGCGAAGGACGGGCCAAGGTCCTCGTATAGGTGGAGCGGCACTTCGGAATCGGAGTTCGTGCGGAACGGATGTTTCACGAGGTCGCGCGCCAGCGCGCGGTAGTTGTAAATCTCCCCGTTCGCCACGATGCAGGCGCGGTCCTCCTCGTCGAAGATCGGCTGGTGGCCACCCGCGACGTCGATGATGCTCAGCCGCGCCTGGCCGATGGCGACCCGGTCGTCCACGGCGACGCCGAGGTCGTCGGGACCGCGGTGCCGGAGGGCGCCGAGCATCCGTTCGAGCAACGCCTTGTCCGCGTCTCCGACCATCCCGGCGACCCCGCACATCTCCGTCACCACACGTTGCGCCCGGCGCTTCGGACGAGGGCGTTGAGCAGGGACACGACGGCGACGTGCACGTCCTCGCGGAGTCCGTCCACGCTCGGCTCCACGTGGCCCGTGATCCCGTCCATGAGCCCCGCGTCCGCGGCCGCCTCGAGGGTCAGCCGCTCGAGCGCGGCGTCGTGCATCGCCTCCGGGAGGTCCACGAGGAACGCGGTGCACGCCTCGACGCCGTACGCACCCCAGTTCGAGACCGACGCGACGACGAGCGCGTCGACCTCCCCCTCCGGGGCAATCCCGCCCTGGCACGGGCATGCGCACGCGTCCCCGAACGGGATCGAGCGACGGACGTCGTCGCGGATGTTTCCCATGCCCACCTCGTTCCCGCCGTCCCCGATGCCGATCGTGAGCACGTCGTTCGCCCGCGCGGCCTCGACGAGCGGGTCGACCTTTGCGATGGGGTCCGTGACGTCGTGGCCTTTGCGCGTGTGGATCCGTCCGAGTCGGTTCATGCTGCCTTTCTCGATCGCGACGACGGCCGCGGGGTGAAGGTCCGCGAGCACCTCCCGGCTTCGCTCCCGGGCCTCGTCCACGCCGGAGGGCCACGGGAGGACGGAGGCGGCGTGGATCGCGTGGTCGGACTTCGCGGCCTTTCGGGCCTCCGCGACGGGCAGGGGGACGAGGCCCGCCCCGCGGAGCACGCGTTCCATCGCGGGAACGAGGTCCGGTTCGACCGCCACGACGGGCACCGCGCCGAACGCGAGGTTGAGGCACCGGGCGAGGGCCGCGGCGCCCGGAGGTCCGTCCGTCTCGAAGATTCGGTCGGAGACCCACGGGCGGTCCGGCCATCCCGTCGCGAGCACAGCCACGTCCCTCCGCGCGATCCGCGAGCGCAGGAGGTCCGCGGCGGCCAAGGCGAGGGGGCGTTCCGCACGCCGCCGGGCGGGCGGGTACAGCAGGTGGACGACGCCCCGAAAGGCGAGGTCCGCGGTGATGAGTCGGTCCACGCTCTCCCCGAGCGCGTCTGCGCGCTCCGACATCTCAATCGATCCCGAGCAGTTTGAGACGCTCCGCCTCCGTCAGCACCGCGCCCGTCTTCGGGTGGATCGCCTCCCACGCTCCATTCACGACGTGCGTCACGGTCTCCCCGCGCGCCGCGCGGTTCCCCGTCAGGTGGGGGGCGTCGAGGATGCCCGCCTTCACCGCCTGCGCGAGCGCCTTGGGGTCCGCCGACGGGTTCGGGGAGAAGCCGCCAAATTGTTCCTTGATTGTCGCCAGGAGGAACTTCGCTTCGTTCACAAGCTGGTCCTTCCTTGCGCGCACCGTGGGGTCCGCGAGTGGGTCCGGCTGTCCGAGGATCGCGTTGCGGATGGCGCCGCGCGCGATCTTGCAGCTCTCGATCACGACCTCCGGGGTGGCGGCGAAGTTCGCTTCCGAGAAGCCGACGACGTGGACGATGTCCGGCTTGAGCGACATCATCGTGTGGATCGAGGAGCCAAGGTGGCCCTTCGCCGTGTCCGGCTCAAGCGGGAGGCTCGTCAGGCCTGTGCGCGCTTCGCGGACGAGGCCGAAGTCCCGGCTCCGGAGGGACTCGATGAGCTCGAGCTTCGCGAGCATCTTCGCGAGGTCCATCGCGGGCGACGTGCCGGAGGGGTTGTTGAACATGAGCTGGGCGACGTTCGTCGTGGCGCCCTGCGGCTTCGCGTTGTACGCCGCCAACTACGCCGCGGCCACCGCCACGGTGTCGTGGGAGTTCCGGAG
>JACQPO010000022.1 GCA_016207545.1 Methanobacteriota archaeon
GCATCTCCTGGTGGATGATCCCGCTGCCGGCGGTCATCCATTGCACGTCGCCTGCGCCGAGGAGGCCGCGATTCCCGAGCGTGTCCTCGTGTTCCACGAACCCGTCGAGCATGTACGTCACGGTCTCGATGCCCCGGTGCGGATGCCACGGGAACCCGGCGATGTACTCCGCGGGGTTCTCGGACCGGAAGTCGTCGAGCAGCAGGTAGGGGTCGAGCCGCGGAACTTCCCGATTCCCGAATGCGCGTCGGAGGTGGACTCCCGCACCTTCGATGGTTTCGCGTGCGGGTAGGATCGCGTCGATCTTCCGGACGACCTGGGCCTCCATCATGGCGAAGCCATCAGTGCCTCGGTTCTATTTCAACTTGGGCCGGTGGCGAACTTGATCAAGGCTTGTCGACCCATGCGAATCGAGTGACGACCGGGGTACCGCCTTCCGCGGTGCCAGCCACTCTGAATCCGTGGGCCTCCAAGAGCGCGCCGACGTCAATCGGAGGCACGGCGCGGGATCGGCTTCCGTAATATCCCGCAATCAGGCGACCACCGGGTTCGGCGTACCGGTCGAACAGGCGGCGGGCGTATCGGCCCATCATCGCCTCGGGCACGCTGTCGAGCAGGGCGTACACATACCGCCACCGCCGTGGCGGCATCCAGTACCAGGCGTTCGCCACGTAGAAGTTCGAGGCGTGCTGGGGCATCCGGCGCTTCGCGAGGTCGATGAGCGTCTCGCTGAAGTCCACCCCGTACGGGATCAAAGCCCGTCCGCGCTCCTCCGCCCACGCGACGAGACACTCGAGGAGGTATCCGTTCGCGCACCCAACGTCGACGAACTCTCCGTCCTCCTCGATCGCCGCCAAAATTGGCCCGCGCTCGAGCCGCCATCGGTCGGGGCCTCCGGAGAATCCGGATTGGCGGATGGGGTCGTCACTGCGCAGATAGCCCTCCTCTAGGAGCCGCCGCTGCGCCTCGAACCAGGCGCGAAGCCGATCCTCGTCCATTAGCCCGGGGAGATCCCGCGCGAGGACAAGTGTGTTTCCGCCATCGCCGCTTCGCGGCGGGCCCCTCTTCTTGCTTGCCTCTGGCGGTGCAGGGGATCGCCGGATCCCTTTTCGTGGCGGCGACGGGGAGGGCCTTCGCAGACCCGGATTCCGGACGAGAAGACGCCTCTACATTGCTTATAGACATTTCCACGGGCTTGGTTAGACGCGTCCGCGGACCTTGTGGACGTGTCGACGGGCTTGTTAGACCTGTCTACACGGTCGGAGACTGCGGCCCGCGACCGTCAGGACGTGTCTGTGTAGGTTCTAGACGTGTCCACGGACCCCTGTCGACACGCCCCGCGGGCTTCGGGACGTGCGACCGGAGCGGCTAGACACGTCCACGGTCCCGCTAGACAAGTCTAGGGAATGAGCATCCGCATTCGGCACGCTGAAAACCGTCTTCCGCCGGAGCCTCAGGTCCGGAGAAGGCGTGAAGGGTCGGGATGATGCGAGGTCTCCTGCGATATCGGAACTCACCCGCGCTATCCGCTCTCGCATCCGATGCCATCACCGTCGCCATCAAAGCGATGCGGGTCGGGAGGGAGAACCCGGAAATTCCGATAGGGTATGTCCGCACAATCGAGGTCCGGCGGCGGAGGGGGGATGCAAACATCGGGATAGGCTGGGTCGCAGTTCTCAGGAGGCGGCGGCGGGGGCGGAGGGGATGGGCATCCCGTCCATGCCTCATTCCCAAACTCACTTTCAGAGCAAAAGAGGTAGTAGGTATCCGCGTGGCCGGAGGAAATCATCGCCGCATTTGCATTCGTGCCGCCGCAGTAGACGACCGCGAGAACTCGGCCATACGGGTCGTCGCCGATCTGAAGATCGTCCTCGTCGATGAGAGCCAACCTCCCGAGGCAAAGCGACGTCAGGTATTCCTTGGCCTCCTGCCCGCCCGATTCGCTCGGCTCCGGGGCGTCCACGAGCACGAGGCGAATCCGGAGACCGCCGTCCACATCTACCGTATCGCCGTCGATGACGCGGGTCACCTGGCGCTCGATGCACAAGGCGGCGCCTTCCCCTCCAGATTCCTTGCACTCAGATTCCGACGGCGGAGGTGGCGGTGGAGGCAGAGGCGGGGATGTCGGGCCCCCTATGCTCTCGCGGAAAACGTAGAAAGACACGGACGCCACGGTGATGACGACGGCGACCGCCGCGACCGCCACAATCCGCGTCTGCCTGCTGGCCGTCATCGGCGTCCCCCACGTGGACATCGGCTTCACCAACCATGAACGTGACGTCGGTTTGGCTCGCTCGTTCTCGGTTTCGGTCTGCGGGAACGCCACTTCCAGCGATCGCCCTCAGGCGTCAACGCGTAGTCCGGACCGTGTGTGCCCGATCTGCCTCTCGGGGCGCGCTTTTTCCGGCCTTTGACACCCTCAAGTGGTATCGTCAACCCGGCAGACCTGCCAGCTAGCAGTCGGGGGGCAGAGTTGAGAGAGTGCACGCTCACACGTTTTCGGACCACCCTCACTCACCCACAGGCAGGGGCGAGTTGATGACGCGTGGGCCAGGATTCGACCGGGTTCATGGTCGAGTGCAGTTCGACGGATGCGCGGAACGTATCCTGAGCCGCAGGTCACTCTCCGGTTTCTTGATTGTCTTCGCCCATGTCCAATCCTTGCACGTGCAGAGGGATCTGCTGACCTGCCCGTTTTCCCCGGGCCTCTTCGTCCCCGACCTCTCAATCAACGGTGACAACTTGGAGGCCGGGTACCGCGGAATAGTCACGGTCCCGCGTTGCGAGCGGCAGACCGCGAAGAAGGGCATGGCTGGCGATGAGCACATCGTACGAAGGTGGCGTCCGCCCTATCGCCCGGAGGCGGACATGGAGTTCCCCCGCGAGCTGGGCCATCGCGGGAGCGAACGGGTCCACGTCGACGGAGGAGAGGAGGTCGTGTACGCCAGCCCTCCGGCGCGCACTCGTCGCCCCCTTCCAGAGTTCCCAGGCCGCAAGTGCCGGCACGTGGACCGGGCCCCGACGTCGCTCCCTTTCCAGGAATTCCGTCGCTCTCGCGACGCCGCGGAGATGGTCGATCAGGACGCTGGAGTCGACGACGATGGCCGGCATGACCCAGCTCCTATCGTTGCCGCCGGCGCCCCTCGAATGTCGCAATCGATTCCTGCCGCAGTCCTGCGACTTCATCGTCCGTCGCGTCCTCCCAGCTCCCCGCACTGGAACGAATGCGGCCAGATCTGCGGAACTGCCGCTTCACGACTTTGCTGAACGAGTCCCGGGCATCGACTTTCAGGGCGGCGAGGATCTCGTAGGCCTCATCATCGAGCGTAATCGTCTTCATGCGTTCGTGCTATGCACACACGGGAACATAAGCCTTGCGTCCCTCTCGTATCCGGGGGGAAGGGCATGCGTGGGCCAGGATTCGACCACAATTGCGGGCGAGGACAGCTGGACGGGCGTACGGATTTGTCCACAAACCGAGGTGGTGCCTCAGGACGAACCACATGGATGCGCCCCAGATCCTCGATGCGGCGGTAGGCGATGTGCCGCCCTGACCGTTGACTATAAGTACCATCAAATTGATGATATTGATAGCCATGTCAACCACGACGGTCCCCGTGAAGAGGGAGACCCTGGCCCGGCTGCGCTCATACAAGGTCGGAGGCGCGACATACGACGACGTCCTCAACGACCTCATGGACGAGCGGCCCCCCGCGGGCTTCATCCGGGAGCATCTTCGACGCCTAAAGGAAGAGGATTTCTCGGACTGGAAGGACGTTCGCAAGCGCCTGAGGCTGTGACCGTTGGTCCGGATCCTGATCAGTCGATCTGCGGAGCGCGAGCTGGCCCGCTTGCCACGCGATATCCAGGAGCGGTTCGCAAGGGCCTTCGAGAAGCTGGAGAAGGATCCGAGGCCGCGGCCGGGCCTCGACATCCGGCCCCTACGCGGCTTCAAGGGTGCTTGGCGCCTTCGCGTCGGATCGTACCGCGGCATTTACGAGAAGGAGAAAGGGCAGGTACGCTTCACACGGTTTGGGCACCGGAGAGACGTCTACCGGTTCTGAAGCCCTTCGGGCGTTCACGGCTTCTCGACCGGCGTCCGCACGAGGTTGCCGCACTCCGTTCAGAAGCCGTCGTAGCTCCGGACGTTCGGGTAGCCGAGGAGGTAATTCAGGGATGGCCTCCAGCTCATGATGGGCGTGCCCCGATGAATCCAAACTGGAAATCACGCATTCCATGGAATTGGTTGAGCCGCCGAGCGAGCGGCGTGCGACCGTATTCGAACGCCTAACCGAGCATCACTCCATACGAGGGCTAGTGAGAGTGAGGGGGCAGGTCGTCGTGCAAGTGACCTTCCGATCCATGGTATTTCTCGCCCGACGCGACTACCGGATCCATGTGGATTGTCGCGTCGGACAGATATCCGAGCTGGTGCAGGAGGCGGTGACGAGCGTCCTTTGCAATCTCGTGGCCCTGCTCCACGGAGAGCGTGGCGTTTACAGCGAGGTTGGCCTCCGCGTGAAGGCGATGCCCGATCCACCGGAGGCGCACCTCCGTGACATCGACGACGCCCGGAGCACCCTTCAGGATTCGCCGCATCTCCTCGACGGCATCGGGGTCGACCGCGTCTAGCAACCGGGCGAGGACCGGCTTCCCGGACTGCCACAGAAGGCGCAGGATGGCGACCGCGATGACCAAGCCCATTATCGGGTCTGCAAGAGGCTGTCCGAGACCGACGCCGATGGCGCCGCCGAGGACGGCCAAGCTCGTGAGTCCGTCCGCGCGCGCATGGTACCCGTCGGCGACGAGGGCCGCACTACCGATCTCCCGTCCCACGCGGATGCGGAACTGGGCCACGAGCTCGTTGCCGAGGAAGCCAACCGCGGATGCCGCACCGACTGCCCAGAGGACCGAGACCGGCTGTGGATGGAACAGCCCTTCGATGGAAACGTACCCCGCCAGGACCGCGCTCAC
>JACQPO010000023.1 GCA_016207545.1 Methanobacteriota archaeon
CCCGATCACGAAGCCCGCGAACATGTTCACCCCGAGGTTCGTGACCGCGAGGATCGCGGCAGCCTCCTTCGTCTTCTTGAGCTTCGCGATGCTGAACTCCAGCCCGACGAAGAACAGCAGGAGGACGAGGCCGAGCTGGGAGATGCTCTGGATGAACGCGCTGTCCCGCAGGACGCCATCGTACGACAGGCCGAGGAACTCGATGTGGATGTTCGGGCCGATCAGCATGCCCGCGATGATGTATCCGATGATCACGGACACGCGGGCCCTCGATGCTAGGGCTGCGCCCAGGAAGCCGACCGTCGCGATGACGCCGACCTCGAACATGATCGAGGCGATCTCAGCCATCGCCACCCGCCCGGAGGCGGGCCGCCTCGGCGCGGAGCGTGACCGCTCGCCTACGCTTCGCCAGAATCGAGGTTCCCATCCCGGGCGGCGTATCGGGGAACGTTCTACAAAAAGGTAACTGAGGGATTCGGCGCCCTCGGGTTGCCGAAGATGGGTTTATTACGAACGCCCCTTTTCGACGCGCGATGCCCGTCGCGTGGCACAGCCTCACCCCCGACGCGACGATCCAGGACCTCGACAGCTCGCCCCTCGGGCTGACGGCTTCCGAGGCGAGCGCCCGGCTCGCCCGCTACGGCCCGAACGAACTCGTCCAGACGACGAGGGTCAGTCCCCTCCGGATCCTCCTGAGCCAGTTCACGGACGTCCTCGTGATCGTCCTGATCATCGCGGCGGTCATCTCCGCGTTCCTCGGGCTCTCGAAGGGAGAGACGGCGGAGCTCCTCGACGCCGCCCTGATCGTCGTGATCGTGATCCTGAACGCGACCCTCGGGTTCGTCCAGGAGTACCGCGCGGAGCGATCCCTCCAAGCGCTGAAGGCCCTCGCAGCCCCGAAGGCCCATGTCGTGCGGCAGGGCGAAACGGTCGTCGTGGCCGCGCGCGAGCTCGTCCCGGGGGACGTCGTCCTCCTCGCGGCGGGGGACCGCGTGCCCGCGGACGGCCGCCTGATTGAGACCGCCGGGCTGAGGGTGAACGAGGCCTCCCTCACGGGCGAGTCCCTCCCCGTGTCGAAGACGACGGACGCGCTCCGGGAGGACCTGTTCCTCGCGGACCGCAAGAACATGGCGTACATGGGGACGACGGTCGAGGGCGGCCGGGCGAAGGCGGCCATCACCGCGACGGGCATGTCCACGGAGCTCGGGAAGATCGCGACCCTCGTCCAGCAGGAGACGAAGGAGGAGACGCCTCTCCAGCGTGCCCTCGACCGCCTCGGGCGACAGATTGGGATCGCGGTCCTCGCAATCGCGGCCTTCGTGTTCATCGTGAACGTCGCGCGGAACATCGCCGAGGCGGAAGTGTTCTTCCTCACAGCGGTCGGCCTCGCGGTCGCCGCGATCCCGGAGGGCCTGCCCGCCGTCGTCACGATCGGCCTCGCGCTCGGGCTCCAGCGGATGGTGAAGCGAAACGCGCTCGTCCGGAAGCTCCCCGCCGTCGAGGCGCTCGGGGCCGCGACTGTGATCTGCTCGGACAAGACGGGCACCTTGACGAAGGGCGAGATGAACGTCCGGTCCGTCCTCGTCGGACCGACCCTCTACGAGGTCCGCGGGGAGGGCTTCGATCCGTCTGGGGAGATCGTGGCGGACGGCGAGCCGATCCGCCTCGAGGACCATCCGACCTTGCGGGAGGTCCTCGTCGGCGGGGTCCTCTGCAACGACTCCGTCCTGAAGCGGGAGGGGAACCGCTGGACGATCGACGGGGACGCGACGGAGGGCGCGCTTCTCGTCCTCGCGGCTCGGGCCGGCCTCGACGCGGCAGCCCTGAAGGCGGACCTGCCTCGAGTCGCGGAGATTCCCTTCACGTCCGAGAGGAAGAAGATGTCGACCGTGCACGCCCGCGTCCCCGCGGACGAACTCCCGAAGATCCTCGCCCTCCCGGAGGGCCGCCGGGCGATGCGCCTCGCGGCGACGGGCCCCAAGTGGCTGTACGCGAAGGGTGCGCCGGAGCGCATCCTCGCGGCCTGCACGACCCACGTCGTCGACGGAGAGGTCGTCCCCCTGACGGACTACGACCGGAAGCAGTACCTGTTCCTCAATCAGGAGCTCGCGACGCGGGCCCTGCGGGTCCTCGCCGTCGCCAAGCGAGAGTTCCCGAAGGAGTTGCCTCCGATTGAGGAGAACGCCCTCGAAGGAGACCTCACGTTCCTCGGCCTCGTCGGGATGATGGACGCCCCGCGGGTCGACGCGATTCGTGCGGTCGAAGAGTGCAAGAAGGCGGGGATCCAGGTCGTCATGATCACGGGAGACCACAAGCTCACCGCGATGGCCGTCGCCCGGGAGATGGGGATCCTCGCGGGGGGCGAGCGCGCCCTGACGGGCGAGGAACTCGAGAAAATCTCGGACGCGGAGCTCGAGCGGGGCGTCGAGCAGATCAAGGTGTACGCCCGCGTGGCCCCGGAGCACAAGGTGCGGATCGTCGCGGCGTGGAGGAAGCGTGGGCATATCGTCGCGATGACGGGCGACGGCGTGAACGACGCGCCCGCCCTGAAGCGCTCCGACCTCGGGGTCGCGATGGGGATCACGGGGACGGACGTCGCGAAAGAGAGCGCGGACATGGTCCTCCTCGACGACAACTTCGCCTCGATCGTGAGCGCGATCGAGGAGGGCCGCGGGATATACGACAACATACGGAAGTTCGTCCGGTATATGCTCAGCACGAACTCCGGCGAGGTCCTCACGATCTTCCTCGCGACGGTCCTCGCCCTCCCGCTGCCCCTCCTGCCCCTCCAGATCCTGTGGATCAACCTGATCACGGACGGCTTCCCCGCCCTCGCCCTCACCGTGGAGCCGAAGGAGAGCGGGATCATGGCGCGGAAGCCGAGGGACCCGAAGGCGGGCATCCTGAGCGGCGGGATCGGGTTCCACATTGTCTGGGTCGGGACGCTGATGACCGTCGGCGCCCTCTCCATGTTCGTGTGGGCCCTCGCGAACCGGCCCGGCACGGCGGACCACACCGAGGCCCGGAGCCTCGTGTTCTACGTCCTCACGATGTTTCAAGTGTTCCACGTCCTCGCGATCCGGGTCGAGCGGAAGTCCGTCTTCGCGGAGGGCTTCTTCCGCAACCGGCACCTCATCGCCGCGGTCCTCCTAACGATCGGCCTGCAGCTCCTCGTGATCTACACGGAGCCGTTCCAGTCCGCCTTCAAGACGTTCGCGCTCCCGTGGGAGGAGCTCCTCGTCGCGACCCTCGTCGCGTCGTCCGTCTTCTTCGCGGTCGAGCTAGAGAAGTGGATCCGGAGGCGGCCCGGCCGTGCTCCACATTGACGGATCGTACGGGGAGGGCGGCGGGCAGATCCTCCGGATGTCCATCGCGCTGTCCGCGATCACGGGGACGCCGGTTCGGGTCGAGGACATCCGCGCGGGCCGGCCTTCCCCGGGCCTCGCGGCCCAGCACGTGACCGCGATGCGGGCCGTCGCGTCCCTGTGCAACGCGGAGGTTGAGGGCCTCGAGATTGGCTCGAAGACGGTCGACTTTCG
Organism: Methanobacteriota archaeon; assembly: GCA_016207545.1. GTDB lineage: Archaea > Thermoplasmatota > Thermoplasmata > RBG-16-68-12 > EA-27 > EA-27. The sequence goes on from JACQPO010000023.1 coordinate 3,540, forward strand.
CCCGGGTCGGATCGAGGCGGGACGCCACACGTTCGATGTCGGGACCGCGGGGGCCGTGACCCTCGTCCTCCAGGCGTGCCTCCCCGTGGCCCTCGCCGCGCCGGGGCCCGTCCGGATGAAGCTCGTCGG
>JACQPO010000031.1 GCA_016207545.1 Methanobacteriota archaeon
GACGTCATGATGGCTGCGCAAGCGCGCGAGCGCCTCCGCCTCGAGACCGTCCGTCACGAGAACCTTCACACGTGGGGCACCGGCACGGACGCCATAAGGGTTACGGCGCGCGGGGCAGCACGAGGAAGAAGAACGCGAGCAAGAGGATGGTCATCGCGACCGCGAGGACGAGCATGAGGTTGGATACGCGGGCATCCGAACCAAATACAATCGGGATGGGTCCCAGGAACACGACGCCGCCAAACTTCGTCTTTCTTGGTTCTTCGGACGGCCCGGGGGCGGACGGCGGTGACGGTTGCTCCTCCTCTTCCGCGACTACGATCCCCCCAAGCGCACTGCGCGCGAACGACAGAAACCCCAGGAAGATTGCCGCCACGACGAGCAGGATGCCCGCGAGCCCCAAGGATCCCGAGCCCGCGACGACGGGGAAGATGAGGACGAGGTAGAGGCGACTCTCCCCGATTGCGACGCTGTACGAGAGGAGCGCAATCCCTGCGACGAACGACGCCAGGGCGAGGAGGGCAGGGCGACGCATCCGCGGTTCGAGGGCCCGGCACCCCATGAACCTTTCCCGACGGTTACGCCGCTTGGGAGCGTGCGAGGAGCGCGGTCTCCTTCGCGAACGCCTGGAGGGACTTCACGTCGAGTTGCGCGGACTTGACCTCCGCGATGGCGGCTGCCGCCGCGGCGGCCCCGCGCAGGGTCGTGATGAACGGGATGCCCATGTCGATCGCGAGGCGGCGCATCATGTAGCCGTCCCGCCGCGCCCCGCTCGAGCTCGTGGGCGTGTTGATCACGAGACGGATTTCGCCGCGACGCATGAGGCCGAGGGCGTCCGGGGACCGGTTCTCACTGATCCGGTAGACGGTCTCCACGGGAACCCCGTGCTCCCGCAGGTGCGCGGCGGTGCCGCGGGTCGCGTACAGCTTGAGGCCGTTCGCGGCGAGCTGGGCGGCGATCGGGACGATTGCGACCTTGTCCTCGTCCCGCACGGTGAGGTACACGGCTCCCTCGAGGGGTAGCCCATTCCCCGCCGCGAGCATCGCCTTGTAGTACGCGCGACCGAGGGTCGCATCGATGCCCATGACTTCCCCCGTGCTCTTCATCTCCGGGCCGAGGATCGCGTCAACGCCCGGAAGCTTCTGGAACGGGAACACGGGCGCCTTCACCGCCACGTGCGGGATGCGCGACTCCCCGACGAGGCCGAGCTCGCGGAGCGTGTGGCCGAGCACGACCTTCGTCGCGACCTTCGCGAGCGGCACCCCGATCGCCTTGCTCACGTACGGGACCGTGCGGCTCGCCCGCGGGTTCGCCTCCAGCATGTACACTTCCCCGTCCTTTATCGCGAGCTGGAGGTTCACGAGGCCGACGACCCGCAACGCCCGGCATACCTTCCCCGTAACCTCGCGGATTTTCTCGAGCACAGGGGCCGAGAGGTTTTGCGCGGGGAGCGCACACGCGGCGTCGCCGCTGTGGACGCCCGCCTCCTCGATGTGCTCCTGGATGCCGCCGATGAACACGCCGTGGCCGTCGCACACCGCGTCCACGTCGATCTCCGTCGCGTGGTCGAGGTACTTGTCCACGAGCACCGGGTGTTGGCGGGAGATGCGCACCGCGCTCCGCATGTAGTACTCCAGCTCCTCTTCGGTATGAACGATCTCCATCGCGCGACCGCCGAGGACGTACGAGGGGCGCACGAGGACGGGGTAGCCGATCTGCGCCGCCAACTCCCGGACCTCCTCGAACGAGAAGCCCGCCGCGGCCTTCGGCTGCAAGATGCCCAGGCTGCGCATGAGCACCTCGAACTTCCCCCGGTCCTCCGCGAGGTCGACGCTCTCCGGGGACGTGCCCAGGATCCTCGTCTTCAGGTTCCGCCGCTCGAGCGCCTGCTGAAGGGGCACGGCGAGGTTCACGCTCGTCTGCCCGCCGAACTGGAGGATCACGCCGTCGGGCTCCTCCGCCTCGATGATGTTGAGCACGTCCTCGAGGTTCAGCGGCTCGAAGAACAGACGGTCCGAGATGTCGAAGTCCGTGCTCACGGTCTCCGGATTGTTGTTCGCGATGAGGGCGCCAACGCCTTCCTCCCGGAGCGCGAAAATCCCGTGGACGCAACAGTTGTCGAACTCCACCCCCTGTCCAATCCGGATGGGCCCGCCGCCCACGATGAGCACCTTCTTCCCCGGGATCGGTCGCAATTCGGAGTCCGACTCGTACGTGCTGTAGTAGTACGGCGTGGCCGCCTCGAACTCGCCGCCGCACGTGTCGACGATCTTGTACGTGCACCGCCCGCGGAGGGCGCGGATGTCCTCCTCGGACCTCCCCGTGAGCATCGCGAGGTATTCGTCTCCGAACCCCGCGACCTTCGCGCGACGGAGGACCTCTCGGGTCGGGCTCGCCTTCACCTCTGCTTCGAGGTCGGCGAGGTTCCTCATCTTCTGGACGAAGAACGGGTCCCACTTCGTGAGGTACGCAATCTTCTCAGCGGACCACCCGCGCCGGAGCGCCTCCGCGACCGCAAACAGGCGCTTGTCCGTCGGGTGCTCCAGCTCTTCGCGCAACTCCTCGTCCGCCCATGGCTCCGGCTCCAAGCCGGCCTTGCCGATCTCGAGGGAGCGGACGGCCTTCATGAGGGATTCCTCCATCGTCCGCCCGATCGCCATGACCTCCCCCGTGCTCTTCATCGACGTGCCGATCTTCGGGTCGACGGTCGGGAACTTGTCGAAGGGCCACCGCGGGAGTTTCGTGACGACGTAGTCGAGAGTTGGCTCGAAGCTCGCGAGCGTGCGCTTCGTGACCGGGTTCGGGATCTCTTCGAGCGTCAGGCCAACCGCGATCTTGGCGGCGATCCGCGCGATCGGGTAGCCGGTCGCCTTCGACGCGAGCGCGGAGGAACGGGAGACGCGCGGGTTCACCTCGATCACGCGGTACTCGCTCGTCTCCGGATGGACCGCGAACTGGATGTTGCAGCCGCCTTCGACCTGCAGCGCACGGATGATCTTGATCGCCGCGTTTCGCAACATCTGGTTCTCTTGGTCCGTCAACGTCTGCGCGGGCGCGACGACGATCGACTCGCCCGTGTGAAACCCCATCGGGTCGATGGTCTCCATGTTGCAGACGATGATGCAGTTGTCCGCGTGGTCCCGCATCACCTCGTATTCGAACTCCTTCCAGCCCAGCACGGACTCCTCCACGAGGACCTGGCGGATGCGGGACAGGTGGAGGCCGTGCGCCGCCACGCGCTCCAATTCCTCTTCGTCGTGCGCGACCCCGCTGCCGGTACCACCCAGGGTGTACGCGGCGCGGATGATGACGGGGTAGCCCAACTCGTCCGCGATCGCCTTCGCCTCCTCCACGAAGTTCGCCGAGTGGGACCGCGGGATGGGCTCGCCGATTTCCATCATGAGTTCCCGGAACCGCTCCCGGTTCTCGCCCGCCTCGATCGCGTGGAGCACGGTCCCGAGGAGACGGACGCCGTGCTTCGCGAGGACGCCGCGTTCCGCGAGCTCGCTGCACAGGTTGAGCGCGGTCTGTCCGCCGAGGCCGGACAGGATGCCGTCGGGCCTCTCCTTCGCGAGGATTCGCTCCAGGAACTCGACCGTCAGCGGTTCCACGTACACGGCGTCCGCGGTGTCCGGGTCTGTCTGGATCGTGGCGGGGTTCGAGTTGACGAGCACCGTGCGGATGCCCTCCTCCCGCAGCGACCGACACGCCTGCGAACCGGAGTAGTCGAACTCCGCCGCCTGGCCGATCACGATGGGACCGGACCCGATGACCATCGCGGTCCGGATGTCCGCCCGCTTCGGCACGTCAGCCTCCCGACCGGCGGATCCGCGCCACGAACTCCGAAAACAGGTACGTGTTGTCGTGCGGGCCCGGGTGGGCCTCCGGGTGGTACTGGACGGACATCACGGGCAGCTCCCCGTGCACGATCCCCTCGCACGTGTTGTCGTTCAAGTTCACGTGCGTCATCGCGAACCCGGAGCCATCGAGAGAGGCCGCGTCGACCGCGAAGCCGTGGTTCTGGGACGAGATGTACACGCGGCCCGTGCGCAGATCCTTCACCGGCTGGTTGCCGCCTCGGTGGCCGAACTTGAGCTTGTTCGTCTTGCCGCCGAACGCGAGGCCCAGGATTTGGTGGCCGAGGCAAATCCCGAAGAGCGGCACGTGGCGGTCCGCGAGTTCCCGCGCGGTGCGGACCGTGTTCCGCACGACGTCGGGGTGCGCGGGGTCCCCGGGACCGTTCGCGATGATCACGCCGTCCGGCTTCACCGCCAAGACGTCCTCGGACGTCGCGTTCCACGGGAGCTGCACGACGGTGCCGAACGTCTTCGCGTTGTCGATGATGCTCTTCTTCACGCCGCAGTCGATCAGGGCGAACGTGAGCGGGCCTTGCCCCGTGTGCACGATGGGGCCCCGGCACGACACCTCCGCGACGAGGTTGCGCGCTTGGTCCGGGAACAGCATCGCGCGCACGGTCCTGGCGACGTCGTCGAGATTGTCCCCCTCCACCGCCAACGCGGCCCGCATCGTCCCGCGCGTCCGCGTCCTCAGGGTGAGTGTGCGGGTGTCCACGCGCTCCAACCCGGGAATCCCGTACTGCTGGAGGAACGCCTCCAGCCCCATGCGGCTCGTCGGGTGGCTCGGGGTGCGGCACGCCTCGCGGACGACGTAGCCCGTCACCTGGATCTCCGAGGACTCCACGGTCGTCGGGTCCACGCCGTAGTTCCCGATGAGCGGGTACGTCATCATGAGGATCTGGCCGCGGTACGACGGATCCGTGAGGGCTTCGCAATACCCCGTCATGTTCGTGTTGAACACGAGCTCGCCGTACACCGTCTTCCGCGCGCCGAAAACGAGACCCCCGACGACGGTTCCGTCCTCCAGTACGAGGGAACCCTGCATCGGTGCCGACCTTCGACGGATTATGCACACCCGTTATTAGGCTTTGTGTCGCGCGGCCGCTACGGGGACGCGTTAGCCTTCGCGGTGACCGCGCGGACCTTCGCGAGGACGCCGCCGAAGTGGCTTCCTTGCCAGTAGAAGCGGCCACATTGGCGGCACCGCCAAAAGTCCCCCTGCCGCGCGTACACGCCGTCCGGCACGCGTCCCTTCGCCTGCTCCTTGGGCACCGCCTCGATCAGGACGTTGCACACGGAGCATCGGGACAAGGCGTCGTCCGCGTTGAGGTGGAACGCCTTCACCACGGTGAGGAGCTGCTCGTCCGGGTCGTCGCTCGCGACGAAGAAGGCGCCGGGCACGCGCGCGCTCAGCTCCCGGTCCCGCGTGAGGAGCGTCCGTCCCTCCCGCGCGGCCATCGCCTTCACGTCGTCGTCTTCGAGCTCGTCCGGATAAGCGGTGTCATACCCGAGAAACCGCAACCACTTCGCGAGAGTGCCCAACATGTGGTCGCACAGGAACTTCATCGGACCACGCGATACTCCAGCAACACGCCCGTTCCCAGGGGCTTCGCGGACTCGAGTTTCAGGTGGGCAATCTCCTCCAAGGTCTGCGCGCCGGAACCGCCTGCCGCGGTGGGCGACGTCCGTCCCCCGATCACCATGCTGCCGACGAACACCTTCACCTCGTCCGCGAGCCGTTCGTGCAGGAACGACCACAGGACTTCCTCGCCGCCTTCCACGAGGAGACGCTTGATCCCGTTCTCCCCGAGGTAGTCCAGCAGAGCCCGGAGGTCGACAGAGTCCTTCCCCAATCGGGCGACCTGCGCGTTCGGGAACGTCTTCGTGCAGTCCACGGTCGTCACGACGAGCGTCGGGGCCGCACGGTTGAGCACCTCCGCGTCCTCCGGCGTCCTCCCTTCGCTGTCCAGGACGACGCGGAGCGGGTTCCGACCCGTCGCATACTCCGGCTTCACGGTCAACTTCGGATTGTCCGCGAGGATCGTGCCGACGCCCACGAGCACCGCGTCGCACGTCGCGCGCAACTGATGGACGCGCCGCAGATCCTCCTCGTCGCTGATCCGGGTCTGCTTCCGCGTCGGGAGCGCGATCTTCCCGTCGACGGACATCGCGAAGTTCACAATCACGTGGGGACGCGGCACGGGCGCGTCAAAGAAGAGGGCGTACTTAGACCTGCGCGCCCACGTTCATTAGCTCCGCGCGCAATGATGCCGCCATGCCTCCGGTGAAGGCGACGATCGAGATGGAGACCCCGCGGCTGTTCCAGGCGAAGGGGTACACGGGCGCGGTCGTCCCCATCCACTTCCCGAAGGAGGGGGAGAAACGGCTCGGCCCCGGCCCGATGGAGATGGTCC
>JACQPO010000030.1 GCA_016207545.1 Methanobacteriota archaeon
CCGCGTCGTCTTTTGCCATCTGACTCACGGTCAGGCGGTGGAGCGTGTCCCATTCGAGCGGGACGAGGGCGCGGAAGGCGATCGTGTGGTTCGCCGCCGTCCACTGGTAGTGTCCAACCGGGATCGGCGTCGTCGCGTTCGCCGTGACGTTCTCCAGGCCGAGGGACGCCTCCGTCGCGGCACGGTCCATCGCGTCGTCGAACGTGAGGACGAACGTCGGTGTCCGGGACACATCCTCGGCGCCCTCGGCAGGCAACGTGCTCACGACAATCGGCGGTGTCCGGTCCGGCTCCGGACGCGTGCGGAACCACGCGAAGAACGAGTCCCCGCCCACGCCGTCGCCGTCGCCGTCCAGTCGGTTCCCGTTCACGTCCCGAACGGTCGCGCCGTCGAGGACGAGCGCGTACTCGGTGTCGAAGCCGAGGCTCGTGGCGGGCGTGTACGCGACGACGTCGTTTCCCCGAGTCCACGCGAACGTCCCGTCCGCGTTGGTCCACGTCCGCATCCCGGACGCGAGGGAGAACCCGTCCTCGACGCTCGTCCGGTTCATGGCCTCGCTGAACGTGAGCGCGATCGCGGTCGTCTCCGCGGCGCCCAGGCTTCCCTTCGGCGGGTCGACCGCCAACACCGTGGGCGACCGCGTGTCCGTGGTCTCGATCGTGAACGCCCAGGCGTAGTCGTCCGCCGGGCTCCCTTCCGACACGCCGTCCCCGTCCCCATCGAGGAAGAAGCCGGCGGCGTCCTGCACCCGGGACGCGTTGAGGCGGACCGTGAACGTCCGCGCGAACGCGAAGTTGTCGTACGGGTTGAACACGACCGCATCGTCCGCGAAGTTAAGGCTCTTCCACGCAAGCGTCCCGTTGTCCTGCGTCCACTTCGACGTACCGTCCGTGTACGAGAACGCCCACGCGACGGACGTGCGGTTCATGGCCTCCGAGAACCGGATCTCGACGTTCGCGCTCACCGCCACGTTCGTGGAGGCCGCACCCGGCGTTGTCGCCCACACGCGCGGCGGGTTCACGTCCACTTCCGTGACAAACGAGGCGACGTAGTCGTCCCCGCCCCGTCCATCTCCGTCCCCGTCGAGCGCATTTCCCGCCAAGTCGCGGGCCGCGGCGCCCTTCACGCGCACCGTGTAGTACGTGCCGTAGGCGAAGGCGAGGGGCGGGTCTAGCCGCAGGACCGCGCCGTCCGCTTCCCACGTGAGTATCCGCGGGACTGGCGGGGAGACGGAGAGGGCGGACTCCACAGACGCGGTATCCATCCGTTCGCTGAATTGGAGTTCGAGGACGGACGTCACCGCGACCCCTTCGCTCCCGGGCGTCGGGACCGCGTTGAGGACCTGCGGCGACTCCCGATCCTCCGTCACGAATGTCCACGCGAGGAGGTCGTCGGGCACCTCCCCGCCAACCCCGTCCCCGTCCTGATCGAGCGCGAAGTCGCCGCCCGCGTCCGTGGCGGTCGGCCACACGAGGACCGTGTAGCTCGTCGCGGACCGAAGGGGGAACAAGGGCGTCGCGACGGACTGGTAAGGCGCGATGAGGGAGTCAAACCACGCGAACGAATCCGAGCGCCACACGGCGTCCCCGTTCGCCTCCGTGAACACGAACGCGGACCGCACGGACCCCGCGTCCATGCGCATGGACCATTCGATCGCGATCACCGTGTCGAGCGGCACGTCCGTGCCCGTCGGGGACCATGAGATCGCCTCGGGATAGGGGCCCGCGCCGCGCACCGTTGCGAGCGCGCTCGCCGCGAGGACGACGGCGACGAAAACGGCTGCCCTGAGATGGATCATCGGCGGCTCCGAGGAGGCGGTCGATTCCCCCCGCGCGGACTTAAGGATTCTAGTTCAGCCTTGGAATCGTATGCCCCGCGCCTCCCGCCCTCGTTTCGGCAAAAAGCTTTTTGCGTCACCGTGCACTGTCCCGTGTTTTCCGAGTGCCCCACGAGGGAATACCGTGATACGGAAGGTGCGAACAGCGGCGGGCCGGGACGAGGTCCTCGCCCTCTTGGAGCCCCTCGTCCGCCTCTGGTTCGGGGGCAAGTTCGCGACCCTCACGGAGCCCCAGGCGTACGCGGTCCCCCTCATCCACGCCCTGAAGAACGTCCTCGTGTCGTCCCCCACGGGGTCCGGGAAGACCCTGACCGCGTTCCTCACGGTCCTCAACGAGCTGTACGCGCTGCAGAAGAAGGGCAAGCTGGAGGACCGCATCTACTGCGTGTACGTGAGCCCGCTGAAGGCGCTCGCGAACGACATCAACCGGAACCTCGAGGAACCGCTGCGGGAGATGCGGGCGCTCTCGGAGGAGACCGGCGAGGACGCGCCGGAAATCCGCGTCGCGGTGCGCTCCGGGGACACGAGCGCGAACGAGCGGCAGCGGCAGGCGCGGAAGCCGCCCCACATCTTCATCACGACCCCCGAGAGCCTCGCGATCGTCCTGAGCGCCCCGAAGTTTCGGGAAAAGTTCGACGGCGTCCAATGGGTCATCGTGGACGAGATCCACGAGGTGTGCTCGAGCAAGCGCGGCGCCCTGCTCAGCGTGACCCTCGAACGGCTGCAGGAGAACATCGGCCGCGAGTTCACCCGCATCGGGCTGAGCGCGACGATCGCCCCAATCGAGGAGGTCGCGAGGTTCCTCGCGGGGTATCGGGACGGGAAGCTGCGGGAGATGCACGTCGTCGAGGTCGAGTCGCGGAAATCCCTCGACCTGTCCGTCGTGTGTCCCGTGCGGGACCTCACGGAGGTCGACATGGAGTCCGCGAGCGCGCGGATGTACGCGTTGCTCAGCGACCTCATCGAGGAGCATCGCACGACGCTCATCTTCACGAACACCCGCTCCGGGACGGAGCACGTCTCGTTCAAGCTCAAGGAGCGCGGGGTGGAGAACCTCGAGGCCCACCACGGGTCCCTGTCGAAGGTGACGCGGCTCGACGTGGAGGAGAAGCTGAAGCAGGGACTGCTGAAGGCCGCGGTCTCGAGCACGAGCCTGGAGCTCGGGATCGACATCGGGTACATCGACCTCGTCGTCCAGATCGGGAGCCCGAAGAGCGTCGCGAAGGGGCTGCAGCGGATCGGCCGCGCGGGACACGCGTACGGGGAGACGAGCCGCGGGCGGCTCGTCGTCTTCGAGCCGTGGGACCTCGTGGAGTGCACGGCACTCGTGAAGGCGGCGTATGACAACCGGATCGACCGTGTGGACATCCCGCGGAACAACCTCGACGTGCTCGCCCAGGTCCTCGTTGGCATGTCCCTCGAGAAGCGGTGGGAGGCGAAGGAGGCGTACGCCCTCGCGCGGCGCTCGTACGCGTACCACGACCTCCCGTGGAAGGACTTCGAGTCCGTCCTGAACTATCTCGCGAGCCGGAACCCGGATGTCCGCGTGTACGCGAAGATTTGGTACGACCCGGAGGAGGGCCGGCTCGGCAAGAAGCGGGACGCGCGGATGATCTACTTCACGAACGTCGGCACGATCCCAGAGGAGGGCACGTACCACGTCGTGAACGAGCGGGGGACGCCGCTCGGGGAGTTGAGCGAGGGGTTCGTGGAGTACCTGAAGCCGAACGACGTGTTCGTCCTCGGCGGCCGCACGTACCAGTTCCTCCGCGCCCGCGGGATGACCGTGTACGTGAAGGACGCCGCGGGGCGACGGCCGACCGTGCCGTCGTGGACCGGCGAGATGCTTCCGCGGTCGTTCGACCTGTCCCTCCTCGTCGGCCAGTTCCGCGGTGACCTCGCGGAGACGATCGACAAGGAAGGAGAGGACGCGGCGATCGCGTGGCTCATGGAGAACTACCGGGTCGATGCGGGGAGCGCGCGGTCCCTCGTCTCGTACGTGCAGGAGCAACGGTCCGTAATCTCGGACCTGCCGACGGACAAACAGCTCCTCATCGAAGGGTACGTGGACGTGAAGGGGAACCGGAACATCATCTTCCACTTCCCGTTTGGCCGGCGGACGAACGACGCGCTCAGCCGCGCGTACGCGTTCAAGCTGACGCAGCAACTGAAGGCGAACGTCCGCGTGAGCGTGACGGACGACAACTTCATGGTTACGGTCCCGAAGCGGGTCTCCCTCGAAGGGATCGAGAAGCTCCTCCGGAGCGAGGAGCTCGAGGACGTCTTGAAGCGCGCGGTCCGGAACACGGAGCTGTTCAAACAGCGGTTCCGCCATTGCGCGACGCGTTCGTTCATGATCCTCCGGTCGTACAAGGGCCGGGAGGTGAGCATCGGCCGCCAGCAGATGCGGTCCCAGCGAGTGCTCGACTGGCTCCACGAGATCGAGGACTTCCCCGTGATCCGCGAGACGTACAACGAGATCCTGAACATGGTCATGGACCTGAGCCACGCGCGCCAGGTCCTCGAGGGGATAGAGCGGGGCGAGCTGGCGGTGAAGCACAGCGACTTCTCCCCGCTCCCCAGTCCGTTTGCCCACAACGTCGTGCTCGTGGGGATGAGCGACATCGTCCTCATGGAGGACCGCACGGTCCTGCTCCGCGAACTGCACCGCGAGATCCTGAGGAAGGTGTTACCGCCGGATCAGATCGAGGGCGTACAGTTCCAAGAGCAGGAGGTCCGCGAGTACTTCCGCCGCAAGCTTCCGAGAATCACGCGGAAGGAGGACATCCTCGACTTCGTCGAGCGGGTCGGCGCCGCGAATCTGCTCCAGCAGAAGGGTCCGAACGTGTTCGACCACGCGTCCGTTCCGTTCCCCGAGGTCCGCAAGTGGGCCGGGGAGCTCATGGAGGAGGGCAAGGTTGAGACCGTGTGGACCCCGAAGGGGATCTTGTGGGCCCTGCGGGACGAGGTACCCGTCTACGCGGCCGTGTACCCGCAGAAGTCCCGCCTGAAGCCCGCGGAGGAGAAGGTGCTCCAGCTCATCCGGGCGGGGCCGATTACCCACAAAGACCTCCTCCGGCGGACGAAGATGGGAAAGGACGCGCTGAGCGAGGTCGTGCGGAAGCTCGAGCGATCGTTCGTCGTCCACCGCCGCGGGGTGGAGGAGACCGTCTATCACGTCCGCGACGTGCGGCGGGAGGAGTACGAGAAGGCGCTCGACCGAATCCTGCTCCGCCACCTGGAGGTGAACGGGCCGCTCACCGCGCAGGACCTCGCGTTCGCCATCGACCTCGAGCCGGAGCTCGTCGGCGAGGCGCTCAAGGATTTGGAGAACGAGGGCGCGGTCGCGTCCGGCCATTTCGTGCTCGGGGAGGATTACCAGTACCTGCTCGCGAAGGACCTCGCGAAGCTCCAGGCGCGGGGGGAGACCCGCCGCGTCGTGGACGAGGCCGTTGTGAAGGCGTTCCTCATGGGGAAGCAGCTCCGCCCGTTCCGCGACATCGACGACTACTTCGACACGTTCCTCGAGGCCGGCATGGTGTGCGACATCGCAGCCCGCATCCCCGAGTTCCGGTGGGAGGATTGGCTGGAAAAGCGCGCGGCCGAGGAAATCCTGGAGGGCCGCTTCGTCGCGGGTCGCGTCCGGTACGTGCGGGCGAAGGATGTGCAGCTCTTCCTGTCCGCGTACCCGCGGGAGCCGATCACGACGTTCGAGGAAAAGGTGCTCAACGTGATCCGGAACAACCCGCAGGGCCTCGACCTGTACGAGATCGCGAATCGCTTAAACGAGGACGTCCAGGCGGTCAAGGAGGCGCTCGAGAAGTTGGACTGGGAGGTATACCTGATCCGGAAGTTCCACGGGCAGGACGCGTGGGCGTCCCGGAACGTGTACGTCCCGTTCGAGGCGGAACCGGAGATCGAGGAGGCGAAGGCGGAGGAGATGCTCGTCCGCCACTTCCTGAAGGCGTACGGGCCGGCACCGTTCAGCGCGATCAAGGAGTACACGCGGTTCCGGTGGGACGACTTGGAGGCGCTCGTCGACCGGCTTGAGTCCCGCAGCTTCGTGGAGCGGATCCTCGTCACGGGCGGCCGGGGCGAGGAGGAGATGATCGTCCTCAAGGAGGAGGTCGGCGCCCTCGAGGCGACGAAGCCGGGGAGCGTGCGGGACGGCACGCGGATCCTGTCCCTCCTCGACCCGTGGGTCCAGGGCCTGTGGGCGCAAATCGCCGCGAAGTGGGGGGAGGGGTGGTTCTACCTCGTCGTGCGAGACGGGGAGCTCGCGGGCATGATCGAGAAGTGGGAGATGTCCGGCGCGGTCGAGCTGCGGGAGATCGACCTCGTAGACCCGGCGACGTTGCCCGACGTGCTCGGGGCGGTGGACCGGATGATGGAGTACTACCGCCAGCGGCGGTTCGAGGTCGTGCGCGTGACGCAGGCGCTCCGCGCGCCCGTGCCGGAACTCCCGGAGGGCGCGTTGCAGGCGTTCGCGCAGGCGGGGTACCGCCGGCTCGGCGACTTCCTCGCGAAGGGCGACTTCGTCCCCGTCGACTTCACCCCGGAGGACGCGACCGCGTACGTGTTCTGGCGGCAAGGACTCCACCCGGGACACCAGTTCGCGGACCCAGTGGAGGCCGCGGAGGCGCTCGGCGGCCTCCGTTCCGACTACGCCACCCGCCTGCGCGCGCGTGCGTTCGCGTCCCTCGAGAAGCTCCACCGGCGGGACGCCTTGTTCAAGGGCAGCGGGATCCCCGCGTACGTGTCGTATAGCACCCTCGAGCAACTCGGGCTGTTCCAGAAGGCGAAGGGCGCGAGGCTCACCGCTGCGACGAAACAGGTCCTCGCCGTCGTACGGCAGGAGGGGCCCGCGACCCGCATGCGGATCCACCAGGAGTCGCCGCTCGGATATGCCGCCACGGCGGCGGCGCTCAAGACGCTCATGGAAGGGAACTACGTGACGCGGGACGCGGCGAACCGATACCTCGTCGTGCCGGCCCCGAGGCTCGACGCCGCGAAGGCGCGGCGGGAGGTGCTGCGGATGATGTTCCACGCATTCGGAATGTTCAGCGCGGAGAACCTCGCGGCGTACACGCGATTCGAGTACGCCATGGGCGAGGTGCGCACGGTTCTGCGGGAGTTCGAGGACGAGGGGTTCCTCGTGAAGGGGTTCTTCGTCCGCGGGGAGCGCACGCTGTACTGGATGCTCCGGGAGGACCTCGACCTCGTCGGCAAGGTGCGGTTCGACGGGCGGTTCGTGCTGACCCCGCTCGACAACCTCTCCCTGTACCTGCGTCGCGCGATGGCGGAGAAGTGGGGGCTTGGGGTCGCGTACGTGCTGTTCGACGGCCCCCAACCGGTGGCGGCGTTCAAGGCGAAGCGACGGAAGTGGGAGTTCGTCGTCACGGAGTTCGTCGGCGATGCCCGCGCGTGGTCGATCGTCGAGGAGTTCGCGGAGGCCAACGAGGTCCAGGTCACGGAGAAGTCGACCCGGATCGCGGACGAGGAGGTCATGGAGTGGTACGAGAAGATGTACGGAAAGGGCGGGGCGAAATGACCTATCGCTTCGTCCGCCGTTGGCTCCGCGTCTCGAAGGACAGGTGAATCCCGCCCGCGGACACGCCCGGGCTCACGACCGTCTGGTCCTCCATGCGGTCCCGCGTGCCGGGGCCGACTTCGGCGCTCACCTCGATTGGGTTCCGCCGCAGCTCTGCCCGGAAGAATGCGTACGCGGCGACCGCGAACGCGACCGCCAACAGGAAGACGAACCCGTGGCGGATCGCGATCCACCCGACGAACGCGAGGAATGCCGCCAACGTGAGGAGTCGGGTGCCGAGGCGCAGCTGCGCGTCCGTGAACACGACGAACCGACCGAGCGCGCGCTTATCAGCCTTCCGCCGCGCGCGGCGCGGCTTCCCGGATGACCGTGAGGCTCAGCCCGTCGAGGACGACGAGCGCCTTGCACTTGAAGCACCGCACGCCTTCCCACGGGTCCGCGCTTTCCTTGGGTCGGATCTCGAGGCGTGCGCCGCGGCAATGGGGACATTCGAAGGAGAGGGACAGTGCCCGTCCCTTCATCCGGTCCAATGTGTATTTCTCGATCCGCGTCACGTGTCCCGCTCCACGATGGTGCAGTGTGTGCTCCGCCCCCGGCGCTCCACGCGGATCAGGCCTTGCTCGGAGAGCTCGGAGACATGGTAATTGACGGTCGGCGGCGTGAGCCCGAGCTGCGTCGCGATTTCCTTCTGCGTGGTGCCCGGGCGTTGCCGGATCGTGTCGAGGATTCGGCGTTGGATTTCGTTCGGCTGGAACGCGTCCGCTTCGGGGAGGCGCATGTACATGGGGTAGAAGCGGCGGTACAAGCCGTACCGTCGGCTCTTGACGAATTGCTCCCGCTCCAACGTGCGAAGGTGGTGCGCGAGGGATCCGTTCGTGAGCCCCAGCGCCTCCTTAATCGCGTTGTAATGCTCCCCCGGATTCGCCTGGATGTACCCGTATATTTGCCCGCGGACGAAGTGGTCGAGGACCCGCTCCCGCTTGATCTTCGAGTACAGGGGCAGGACGAACAGGAGGAACGCGTACATCGCGTTCTCGTTGATGAGCGCGGCCGCCGCGAGGAGGGCCGCGCCTGTCGCGACGATGCCGAGGGCCACGAGGAGCACGGGGGATCCGCCGACGGACGGCGCCACGATGACCGAGAACCGCTGGACCCCGAAGCCTCCGTGTGCGTCGCGGACCTCGACCGCCACGGGATGGGTACCGACTTGGGAGCCGGACGGGGTCCACTGGACGAGCCCGGTCGCGCCGTCGATCGACATGCCCGACGGTCCCGTGAGGAGTGCGAACGTGTGGACGTCGTCCTCCGGATAGGAGTCCGCCACGTCGACCACGTACGCGTATCGCTCGCCCGCGACCGCACGTTGGGGCGGCCGGCCGAGGACGCGGGGCGGGTCGTTCACGACGACCGTGAACTCGTTGCTCTCCACGGGCGCGTGAATCGGGTTCCCGTCCCACGCGCTCACGCGGAACGCGACGGTGCCGACCCAGTCCGACGCCTCGAGGTCGAGCGCGCCGCCGTCGACGTACGCCCGCACCTTGTCCGGTGCGGATTCCTGCACGACGGCGAACGTCAGGCGTTGGTGGTCATCCGCGAAGAACTGCCGCAAGTCGATTGCGCCTTTCGCGTACGTCCCGCGGTTCACCGCAAACACCGAGGGAACTGCTTGGATGAGCTTCGGCGGCGCGTCCTCCTGCAGGTACGCGAGGAACCGGTCCGGGTTCCGGCTTTGCACGACGACGTCCGCGAAGCCGTCCCCGTTCACGTCCCCGATCGCCGCGCGGAGGCCGACGGTCCCCTCAGGGGCCCACAGCTGCAAGTCCGGCGCGGACGAGACGAGTGCGATGCTCCGCTGGAAGAACACGTCCGTGCGGCCGTCCGTCAGCGTGACCGCCAAGTCCGTCCGCCGGTCGTCGTTCACGTCCCCCGCGGCCACTTGGACTCCGAGCGAACTCCGTGCGATCGTGACGAGCTGCAACTGACCCTGCCACACCCGCCAAATTCCGACCCCGCCCAAGACCGCGGGATCGCCCGCGCTCCCGAGCGCGAGCAAGGGGATGTCTTCCGCGGTCTCGAGAAGGGCGAGGGAGGCGTCGCCGCCCGCGTTCGTCGCCGTGCGGACGGGCTCGAGCCAAAGGCCCGCGTCACCCTGCAGGTAGACGCGAAGCTCGTACGGCCGCGCGAGGGCGAGGTCGTCCCGGCCGTCCCCGTTCAGATCTCCGACGACGACTGCTTGGAAGACGGTCTCCGTGGAGACCGCGAGGCCGGCGTCTGCGCGGAACGGGTCGCCCATCGCCTGGTGGAACCAGATCCGCACGCCGCCGGTCCCCAGGAACGCGAGGTCCGCGCGACCGTCCGCGTTGAGGTCCGCCACGGCGACCGCGTGCGCGGCCTCCGTGAGCGGCAGGACGGTCTTGATGACTTCGCCGCCAGACCAGGAGAACTGGACAAGGGAAGTTCCTCCGACCACGAGGAGCTCGACGCGTCCGTCGCCGTCCACGTCGGCCGCTTCAAGGTCCGTGGCAGCGAACCCGATTGGAATCGACCGCGGCGCGGGGGCCAGCCCCACGGAGGACCCCTCGTACAGCCAAACGTTGCCGCTCCCGGGGTCGACCGCGGCGAGGTCGACCCAGCCATTTCCGGTGACGTCCGCGAGGACGAAGTCCCCCGCCCCGTACGCAGCCCACTCCCGGTCGTACGCGGTGCGGACGGGGTATGCGGTCGCCGGGGTCGCGAGGAGGAGGGCAAGGGTCAGGAGGGTCATGCTGGCGAGGATGGGGGCTCCCCCGCGAACGAGCGTACGTATCATGGACCACGCCCCAAGCCAAGCTATGGGGGATGCCGCACTGAGGGCGAAGCTTCATATATAGTCTGGTACGCCCTTCGAATCGTTTACGCGGGGGGCGTCGCCGCGAGACGCAAGGCGGCGTCCGCGCACCGCGCGGCCTCCTCGAACCGCCCGAGCTTCGCGAGCACGTACCCTTTGTTCACCCACGCGGTCCGGTACGTCGCGTCGAGCGCGAGGGCGCGGTCGTAGCACCGCAGGGAGCCCTCGTGGTTGCCGAGCCGGGACAGCGCGTTCCCCTTGTTGTTCCACGCGACCTCGTACGCGGGGTTCACCTTGATCGCGGAGTTGTAGCACCGGAGCGCGTCCCGCCATCGGCCGAGGCGAGAGAGGGCGGCGCCCTTGTTCACCCACGCGACCTCGTTCCCCGGGTTCTCCGCGAGCGCGCGGTCGAGGATTGCGAGCGCCTCCTCGTGGCGGCCGAGGGCGACGAGCGCGGCACCCTTCCCGTGGAGCGCTCCGTCGAGCGGGAGGGCCGCGCGATCCGCAAGGGCGAGCGCCTCGTCGTACAGGTCGATCGCCTTCGCGTACTCCCGCCGTGCGAGGGCGGCTTCCGCGCGGGTGAGGCGGCCTTTCGCGAGGTATCCCGTGAGGCGGCGGTACGCGACGAAACCCGCGGGGCCCATCGCGAGGACGCCGCCGACGGCCCACACCGCGAGCATGGATCCGGCGCGGGGCTCCGTCGTCGGCGCGAGGGCGACGACCGCGGCGAGGGTCAGCAGGAGGAGCCCCGCGAGCCAGGCGAGGAAGGGGCTCACCTCGTGCAGCATCTTGCCGCCGCGCTCGCGCGCCGCGGTTCGCGGGGCGATGAGGACGACGCCGATCCCGAACAACGCGCCGAAGAGGAATAGGAGGCCCACGTCGTATCCGGGGACCGCCATCCACAGGGCCGCGACGCCGGCGGGGACCGCGGCGAGCGTCGCGAGGGCAAAGGCGTCCCGCCACACGGCGAAGCGCGGCTCTCGGGTCGGGCGCGGAGCACCCCTTGTCGTGGGCACGATGGCCGGGAGACGCAGGCGGGTCGATTTCGGCGGGGCTGCGGGCGGCGCGCGAACGTCTTTCCGTGGTTTCGCCGGGGTGGGCGCCGGGAGTTCGCGCTCCGTCGCCTTCACGAATCGGTCGACCGCCCCCTTGACCCGATGCGCTTCCGCCGGCTTCACGTTCGGGATCGCTCTGAGGTCCTCCTCGTCCGCGAGGGAAATCTGGTACAGGTTGGGGAAGAATCCTGCGATGGCGCCGATTGCGGGCTGGCTCACGCCGGGGATTGCGGACAGGAACGTGAGCAGGACGCGCTTCTGCGCGCGCGTCTCCTCCGTAATCTCCCCCGCCAAGGGCGGCGTCGGGGGCGCCTTCTCCCCTCGGAGCGCCCGCTCCAAGTCCTCGAGGAGCCGGACCTCGTCCACCGCCTCCGCCTCGGGCGTCGGGAGGTGCTCCGGTTCGGGACTCAGTGCCGTGCCGCATTTCGCGCACCGAGCGTCCGAGTTCTTGACGAGGGCCCCGCACGCGGGGCACAGGTAGAGGACAGACCCGTCCGTCATGGCCCCGTTCCGACCGGAGGGTCTCCCTAAAATACGTTATTCCGTGAGTGCGGGGAAACGTAATGAGGGACGCGCCCGTTCGCGCCCCCGTGACGAGCCATCAGCTCTTGTTCTTCGTCTCGGGCGTCGTCGGCTTCGGGCCGTCGATCGCGGTCCTGTACCACGCGCTCCGCACGTACGACTATCCGCACACGGACCACGCGTACTTCGAGTCCCGCCGCGTGTTCCTCGGGATTGCGGTCGGGATGGTCCTCGGCACGGTGTCCGGCGGCCTCGCGGTCGCCCTCGCGGCGCCCGACCTGCTCGCCCTCGTGCTCGTGCTGGCCCTCCTCGCGTTGTTCGAGGAGGGATTCAAGCTCGTCTACCTGAACCGGAAGGGATACCGCGGCCGGTACGACACGACGTTCTACGGGGTCGCCATCGGGATCGGGATGTCCGCGCTCGTCGCTGCGGGGACCGCGTACGTGAACGGGCCCGGGCTGTTCGCGCCCGGCCGGATAACCCTCGTGGCGGTGTTCTCCGCGAGCCTCGCGTTCATCCACGCCGCCACCGGCGCCGTCCTCGGCTTCGGTTGCTCCCGCGGCGATTTGCTCCCCGCGTTCGTACAGGCGTACGCCGCGCGCGTGCTCCACGCCGCCATGCTCATCCCGTTCTTCGTATGGAGCACGACGGGGCGGACCGACATCGCGATTCCGCTGTTCTCCCTCGCCGCCGCCACGGCGTTCACGGTTGTCGTGTACTGGTACGCGTACGGAAGCGTCCTGCCGAACACGTTGCCGCCGGAGATGCGCCGCGAGCGGCGGCGTTCGTTCCGGAAGGCCACGGGCGGGGACGAGTGAGGGTCACGGGCCTCTGGACCACCCCACCAAGATCCATAGGCCGAAGGAGACGAAGAACAGCACGACGAGGACCACGATGACGAACCATACGCTCGCGGACTCGTACGTCACCGTCTCCCGCTTGACGTTACGCGACGGAGTGGAAAGCAGCACCGAACGTTCGCCAACGATGCCGCCAACTCTTTGGTTTCGGGAACGACGGGCATGACCTTGTCATGGTATGACGCAAAGGCGCCATCTACGCTTCGATTTCTCAAACCTACACGGTACGGTAGTAACCACGCTTCGGTTCGTAGACGACGTTGCCACGGATCAGCTCCTGGAGGCTTCCCTCGGGGTCGGGCACCCCGAGCGCGTCCGCGACGCGCCGCCAGTCTTCCCCTGAGAACACGACGAATTCCCTCGCGAGGCCCTCCGCTGCGACGCGCGCCCGTGCCCTTCGGTCGCCTGCACGTCCCGCCTCCGCGATGACGCGCAAGTACGCGTCCTTGCTCCGCTTCTTCGGTTTGGCGGTAAGCGCCTCGACTTCCTTCGTGCCGCCCCGCAGCTCCGCGTTGATCCGTCCGACCGCCTCCGCCAATTCCCGCGCATCCGCGGTCTCGAACCGGATCCGCCCGCGGGTCACCCGAATTTCGGAGCCACACTGGCACGTCGTCGTTTTCTTCGGGAGCGCGACGCCCTTCGCCCGCTTGCAGTGCGGGCAGACGACGACGCCAAACATGTCAGAACAGGAAGACGAGCGCCGCCAGACACGCCCCGTAGTGGTCCATCGGGATCGAGAGTTCCTCGATCTTGTAGTCGAGGGACTTGAACTTCACCCCGCGGAGCTTCGCCATCTCCATCATCTTCCACTCGAGGACTTCGCGGAGCGCCCTGCCCGTCCCGTGCATGTGGCCTTCCGCCACGTAGCCGCCAAGGCCGTCGTCGCGGAACCCGTACGCGATCCCCGCGCTGATCATCTCGCCCTCGCCGCCTCGTTGCTGGGCGAGGACGCAGTGCGTGATCGCGCCCATCGGCAGCGTGGTTTTCCGGGTCTGCTTCACGCCGATCGGCAAGATGGAGGAAACGTATACGAGGTTCTGCTCCCCGATGCCCGCGTTGAGCAACGCCTCGTCAAACGCGTTCAAGTCGGAGACGCGGCTTACCGCCTTCCCAGACGACACGAAGAACTTCTTGGGCATCTGGAGCATGCCGTTCTCGGGAGCGTAGCGGGAGTCCGTTCTTAAGGATTTCGAATCGCCGCCAACATCGACTTGCGCATCGCGTACGCGTCGTCGCCCCACGAATAGTATTTCCGCAGCGTGTCGACGATTTCGTACCCGAGGTCCCGGTAGAACGCGACCGCGTCCTCGTTCTTCGTGCTCGCCTCAAGCCGGACCTCGCGGGCGCCGAACCGCCGCGCGATTTCCTCCGCAGTCGTCATGAGCGTGCGGCCGATGCCGCGCCGGCGGTACGCGGGATGGACGGCGACGCTCAGGATTCGCACGACGCCGTCCTCGTCCTGGAGCGTGAGCGACCCGAGGACGCCGCCGTTTTCGTACACGAAGGTGGAAGCGCGCGGATTCCGGAGGATGTACATGAGGTGCTGCGGCTGGAACCGCCGCTCCGCGAAACACAGGATTTCAAGCTGGTACAGCGCGTCGAGGTCCCCGACGCCCGCCGACCGGATCACGCGACGGGGAACGTGGGAGCCTATTTCTCACTACCGTCCTCCCGACCCGATTCAGAAACGGTAATCTAGGCGCGGGCGGTTGTCCGCCCGTGGCCAAGATTGCGGAGATCCTCCGCGGCCGGTTCACGGGGCAGGACGTCGAGCTGAAGGGCTGGATTTATCGCACGCGCACGGTCGGCGGCAAGGCGTTCGTCGTCCTTCGGGACTCGACCGGCGTCTTGCAGGTCGCCGTGGCCAGGGACTCCGTGCCCGCAGAGGCGTTCGAGGCCGCGGAGAAGGCGCTCATCGAATCGTCCGTGATCGCGCGCGGCACCGTCGTCGAGGACAAGCGTGCGCCCGGCGGGTACGAGCTGCGCGCGAAGGACTTCCGCGTCGTCCACTACGCGGAGAAGTTTCCAATCCAGAAGGACCTGAGCGAGGAGTTCCTGCTCGACGTGCGCCACCTGTGGGTCCGCTCGCAGCGGATGACCACGATCTTCCGCGTCCGCCATACCGTGTTCGCCGCGGTCCACGAGTACTTCCGCAACGAGGGCTTCTGGGAGGTCCACCCGCCGATGATCACGCCCGTCGGGAGCGAGGGCGGGTCGACCCTGTTCGAGGTCGAGTACTTCGGGCGAAAGGCGTATCTCACGCAGTCGTGGCAGCTGTACGCGGAGGCGCTCGTGCTTGCGATGGAGAAGGTGTACTACATCGGCCCCTCGTTCCGTGCGGAGAAGTCGCGGACGACCCGCCACCTCACGGAGTTCTGGCACTGCGAGATGGAGGAGGCGTGGGCGGCGTTGGACGACATTGCGAAGCACGCGGAGCGGGTGATTGAACACGCGGCGCACCGCGCGGCCGAGGAGAACCCCGAGGACCTCACGTTCCTCGGCCGGGACCCCGAGGAGCTCAAGCGAGTCCGGACGCCGTTCGAGCACATCACGTACGACGAAGCGCTGCGGCGGTTGAGGGAGAAGGGCATGGAGGTGGAGTGGGGGAAGGACTTGCGCACCTTGGAGGAGAGGGCGCTCACGGATCTCGCGGCGCAGCCGATTATCGTGTCCCACTACCCGCGGATTTCTCAGGCGTTTTACAAGCGGCGCGATCCAAACAACCCGAA
>JACQPO010000028.1 GCA_016207545.1 Methanobacteriota archaeon
ACGAGGTAGTCGATCGTGCTGCCGAGGATGCGGAACTCCCCCTCGCTCCGGTCCCCCCGCCAACCGAGCGCGAGCAAGTTCACGTCCTCTTCCTCGATCGTGTGGAGCAGGACCTCGTGCGGCACGTGGCCGATCCGCACGGAGGCGCGCGTGTCCGGGCCCAGACGGCGCGCATACTTCTCGACCTTCCGGAGGCCCTTGATTCGCTCGTCCACATAGTGGAACCGAATCGCCTTCGGCGGGAGCGTCCGCGGGATTTCCAGGACGTTCATCAGGCTGAGCTCCCCGTCGCGGGCGGCCGCGAGGGACGCCCCGAGCCGGACGAGCCCCAGCTTGTCGAAGTCGCGGAGCGGGACGAGCACGCGGTACTTCTCGAGCTCCAGGGGCGGCGCCTCCGCGGCGAGGAGGTGCGCCACGTCGATGCGACGCGGGAGCGGCTTCGCGATTTCGGAGCGGCCGCGGTACGGGTAGTACAGGAGGAGGCCGAGGCTGATCCACAGCACGATGACCGCCCACGCGAGCTGGCCCACGCCCTCCTCCGTCGCGAGGAACACGACGAGGACGAGGTTCGCGCCGATCCCGAGGGCGGGCACGAGCGGGAACAATGGGGCCGTGAACCCGCGTCGCACCTCGGGGTGCTTCCAACGCCACCGGACGAGCGCGGCGTTCACGAGCACGAACGCGAGGAGGAACGCGAGCCCGGCGGACGTCGCCACGAGGCGGAGGTCCCAGAACAAGATAAGGAACAACATGACGATGCCGCTGAGCAGGATCGCGGTGCTCGGCGCCCGATACCGCGGGTGGACGCGCCCGAGGGCCTTCGGGAGCACCTCGTCGCGCCCCATCGCGAACGAGAGGCGAGAGGCGGAGAACAGGGTCGTCGCGAGCGCGGCGAGCGTCGCGAGGAGCCCGCCGGCCGCCAGCACGGGGGCGCCGCCGCTCGGAATCACGGCGCGGCCGACGTCGACGATTGCGATGGGACCGAGCTGGTCGAGTTCTTCCCACGACGTGCCAAGCGGAGCCGGGATGGCGGAAAGGGCCACGAACGCGACGAGCACGTAGAGCGCGACGACGACGGCGAGGGACAGGAAAATGGCTTTCGGAATCGTCCTCTCCGGGTCGCGCACCTCCTCCCCCGCCTGCGCGATTACCTCGTACCCCTGGAACGCGATGAAGGTGAGCGCCATCGCGGACAGGATCCCCGACGATCCTCGCGCGACGAACGGGTCGAGCGGATTCATCGACCCGCGGGCGACCGCCACGAGGCCGAAGACGACCAGAGCGAGCAGGATTGCAAGCTTCATGAACCCGACGAGGCCGACGCCGCGGCGGCGCGTCTGGAGGCCCGTGTAGCCGAAGCCGACAAACAGGGACGTGATGAGCAAGGCGATCACGACCGTGGCCGCCTGATGGCTGAACGGCCCGAGCCACCCGAGGCCCTCGAGGCCCCACGCGACGTAGAAGCCGAAGCCGAGCGCGGCGACGGCGCCCGCGACCATGTGGCCGAACCAGGCCAGCCAACCCGCGAGGAACGCGGCGGGTCCCGGCAGGGATTCCCGAACCCACAGGTAGCCGCCGCCCGCCTCGGGGAAGGTCGTGCCGAGGTCCGCGTACGTGACCGCCGTCAGCCCTGCGACGAGTCCGTTGAGCGGAATCGCGAGCAGGAGCGCGGGCCCCGCGGCGCCGGCCGCGAAGCCGAGGAGGACAAAGATCCCGGCGCCGACCGTGGCGCCGATGCCCATCATCGTGGCGCTCAGGAACGAGAGTTCGCGCGCGAGGCGGACCTCGATGAAGCCCTCAGCCTCGTCCACAACCGGACGTATCGGGGGGCCCGCTTAAGGGTTCCTACGGGGAGGTCCACGCCTTGTCCGCGATCGCCCCGCCCAGCGCGCGGAACGCGGTTTCCACGTTCTCCCCTGTCTTCGCGCTTGTGAACAGGAACGGCGCGTTGAACGCCGCCGCGGCGGTCTTGACCTGCGCGTCCCCGACCGTCGCCCGGTCCTTCAGGTCGACCTTGTTAACGGCGATCACGATTGGCACGGGCTTCACGGTGCGGAACACGGCCTCGATCCAGTCGTCCAGGTCCGTGAGCGTCGTGTACCGCGTGATGTCGCACGCCGCCAAGATGCCCTGCGCGCCGTGGAAGTACGCCTCGCGCAGGAGCTCCCGGAACCCCTTCGAGCCCATGATGTCCCACACGGTCATGTCCATCTGGACGTCGCCGCGGTTCGGGACCGTGAACGAGAGTTCCTTCTTGCTCACCTTCGCCCCGAGGGTGACGATGTACCGGTCGTCGAACTCGTCGAGCACGTACCGGCGGATGAGGCTCGTCTTCCCGACCCCGTGCTCGCCGACGAGGCACACCTTCGTCTTCATCCG
>JACQPO010000025.1 GCA_016207545.1 Methanobacteriota archaeon
CTGCAAGCTCGAGCACATCCGCGACGCCGTGCCGTTCCCACGGACGCCCGCGCGGTTCTCCCCATGAACTAGACGCACACTTGGGTCGGAACGAGGTGAGGGCGTAGGATGCCCTCGTTGCGGAACGTGATTTCCTCGAGAATGCTGACGGTTCCGCGAGCCGTGATTACGTCGTAGGAGAACTGCATCGTCCATGTCGCGCCTGGTCCGTAGGTCTGGCCGTTTATCGTCACGTTCTCTCCGGATTGTACCAGGGGCGCCAGAGAACGTTGGTCGACGGGGCTCGTCAGAATCCATCCGGATCCGGAAAGCTTGAGGACCGGTCGGACGAACTCGCTCGCGTTGTACGCGAAGCCTTGGGACGCGAGGACGAACTGCTGGAACACGACCCCCTCCACGGCGGCGAGTTCGACGTCGGACTCCACCGCCAAAACTCCGCGCCGATCGTTCCAGCTCCATTTCGAGCACTTGGGCCCGAAGTCTGCGGGCACTGCCGTGGAATCGGGGGACGCACGAATCGTGTCCGTCGCGCGGATGAGGAGCACGTCGGGACCCAAGGGCATCGTGGGTCGCAACACGACGACAGCGATTGCGACGAGGACCCCCGTGAGGATGAGGGCGAGCACGAAGACGTAACCCGGCACGCGCCGCTCCTCGTTCGCCACGGACGGAGAGTGCGGGCACCCACACATAAGGATGCGCTGGGAACGTTCATCTACGGATCGCCCGTTCCGCACGGCGATGGCGGACCCGCTCGCGGCGTTCTTCCAGGATCACGAAACGATTCGTCCTCGGCTGCGGGCGTTCGAGAAGGCGCTCGACGCCGCGATGAACCGCGAGCGCGCGGAGGCGGCGGAGCGGACCGTGTTCCGGGAGACGCTCGTTTTCGTCCGCACGGCCGTGTTCGAGCACCTCCGGCGGGAAGACCGTGCGCTGCTCCCGACGCTCGAGGCAAAGATCGGACGTTTCGGGACGCTCGTCAACGTGATCGCATACGATCACGACGAGATTCGGCGGGAGGTCGGGAAGCTCGGGGAGGCGATTGCCGCGCTCGAGGCGAAGGCGGACGATCCGCACCGCGCGGAGTTGCGCGAGGTGAACCGCCACGGGATTTTCCTCGTCCAGTACCTCGGGCTCCACATGGCGAAGGAGGACGCCTTCCTCGGAGGAGAGGCCCGCATCGCGTTGGGGGAGGACGGCCTGCGGGACGTCGCCCGCCGGTTGGAGGAACGGGGTTGAGCGATTCCCTGCCGCGCGTCCTTCGGGCGATGCTCGGGGCGCTCGAAGGCGGATGCGAGATTCTCGAAGAGACATGGGGGACTTTCGTCGTGAACCCGGAGTTCTACCGGATCCACGAGGCGAACTGCCTGTGGCTTCGCGCGTTGCCGCCTGGCGGCCTCGCGGAGGCGCTCGCCCGCGCGGACGCCGTCTTCCGTCCCCCCGGCATCGGGGACCGCACGGTCATCGTCGAGGACTCGGCCCTCGCGGAACGGTTGCGACCCGCGATGCGGGAGCGGGGCTTCACCGCCAAAAGGAGCTACGTCATGGTGGCGCAGCGGCCGCCGTCGTTGGCGGGGGATCCGGATATCATGATGCGGCCCGTGCGGGATCAGGCCACGCGGGACGACCACGACGCCATTGCGGGTCTCATCCACGAGGAGGCCGGCTTCGACCATGAGACCTCCCACCAGTTCCTCGCCCTCCATTGGCGGCGGGTCGCCGCGCTCGGCCGGGAGGTTACGATGGCGTATCTCGAGGGACGTCCTGCCGGGTACGTTCTCCTCGACGACATCGACGGCGTCGGCGTCATTCAGGAGGTCGCGACGGCGCCGGACATGCGGAAGCGCGGCGTGGCGGCGACGCTCACGTTGTTCGCCCGAAAGCGCGCAGAGCAGCGGGGGCTCGACCCCCTCGCGCTCACCGCGCTGACGGAGGACACTGTCTGGAAGATGTACGAGCGACTCGGCTTCGACCGTGCCGGCGCCCTCGAGAGATTCTTGCGTCCAGGACGATGAGGGCGTCGGATCCGCGGCTCAGCGGACCCTGGAGGTGGCCTGAACCCGCCACACCTTGCCGCGCTGCGCGACGATGACGTCGTGACACACGTCGCATTCGTAGAAGTTGGCGGTGTCGTCGACGCCGAGGAGCGTGCACCGTTCGTGGCGGCATGTCCGGGTCTCGGTAACCGTGGCCATCTGTGGTAAATACGCGGTCGCGGCGCATAGGGATGATGCATTTACGGACGAGAGACGACAATGCGCATGGGCTCCGCAGGGAGCCGTCTATTCCCTATCCCGGCTCGGCCCGAGGAGCCGCTCCGCGATGATGAGCTTCTGGATCTCGTTCGTCCCCTCGTACAGGCCGAGGACGCGAGCGTCGCGGAAGTATCGCTCCACGTCGAAGTCCCCGCTGAACCCGTAGCCCCCGTGGATCTGGATCGCGCGATCCGTGACCCGCATCGCCATCTGGGCGCCGAACAGCTTCGCGAGGCTGACCTCGAGGGTGTTGTCGACGCCCTGGTCTCGCAGGTACGCGGCGCGGAGGGTCAGGAAGCGCGCGGCCTCGATGTCCATGTAGGACTCCGCGATCATCTCCCGCACGAGCTGGAAGGAGGCAATCGGTCGGCCGAACGCCTTGCGCTCCTTCGCGTACTTCATCGCCGCCTCGAGCGCCGCGCGCGCCACGCCGACGGCGCCGGCTGCGATGCCAAGCCGGCCGCCGTTCAGCGTCCGCATCGCCTGCTCCCACCCGTTCCCGCGCTTGCCGACGAGGTGGTCCTCCGGGACGCGACAATCCTCGAACGCGAGGTCCGCCGTGGGGCTCGCGCGCAGGCCGAGCTTCGTCGTCGTCTCGACGTTCGTGACCGCGAACCCTTTCGTGCCCTTCGGGACCATGAAGCACGATAGCCCCTCGTGGCGCTTCGAGCCCGGCTCGCGCGCGTACACGAACACGTAGTCCGCGATCGACCCGTTCGAGATGAATCGCTTCGTGCCGTTGAGCACCCACTGCCCGTGGTCGTATTGCGCGGTCGTCGCGAGCGCTGCGGCGTCGCTCCCCGCCTGCGGCTCCGTGAGCGCCCACGCCCCGAACTTCTCGCCCTTTGCCAGGGGCACGAGCCACTTCTGCTTCTGCTCCTCGTTCCCGAAGAGCATGAGCGTTGTCTCGCTCAGGGACGTCTGCACGCTGATCGTCGTGCGCACGGAGGAGGAGCCGCGGGAGATTTCCTCCACGAGGAGGGCGAACGACACGTAGTCCATCCCGGCGCCGCCGTACTTCTGCGGGACGGGCGCGCCGAGGAAGCCGAGCTCCGCCATCTTCGCGTACAAGCTTTGCGGGATCTCGCCCTTCCGCTCCCACTCCCGCACGTGCGGGACGATCTCGCGGTCCACGAACTCCCGCACGGTGTCCCGGACGAGCTCTTGTTCCGGCGTCAGCTTGAAGTCCACGGGCACACCGATGCCGCCAAAGTGGCCTCTCCTTAAAGACTTGCCCTGCGCGTACTCCTGCTAACGTTAAGCCGGAACCCCCCTATGCCGGGGCGTGCCGGTCCTCTCGGACGCCGACATCCTTCGCCTCCTCGAGAAAGGGGAGATTCGGATCGACCCGTTTCGGGAGGAAAGCCTCACGCCGAACGGGTACGACGTGACGATTGCGGAAGTCGCGATTCTTTCGCGCGAGGAACGCGTGACGGAGGGGAACGCCGTCGTCCCGTCGATGACCCGGTTCGCGGTGAGCACGCGGGAAGTCGTGGAACTGGGCCCGGGCGTGGCGGCGCAGCTTTGGCTCCGCACGACGTGGGCCCGCCGTGGCGTGCTCGCCTCGTTCGGCATGATCGACTCCGGCTTCCGCGGCACGCTCACGCTCGTGGCGTACAACGCGTCGCACGAGGACCTCGTCGTCCCGATTGGGGAAACGTTCGCGCAGATCATTTTCCTCGCGTTGAGTTCCCCGTCGGAGAAGGGGTATGAGACGCGGTCCGGGCACTATCAGGACCAGC
>JACQPO010000029.1 GCA_016207545.1 Methanobacteriota archaeon
GGCCAAGGGCGTGCAGATTGTGACGATCAATTCCAACGAGACCGTGAACTATCCGACGGACGACTTCCCGCACATGGTGGAGCGCGCGAAGGCGAAGGGGTACCCGTTCCCGTACCTGCGCGACGAATCTCAGGAAGTCGCGAGGGCCTACGGTGCGACGCGGACCCCGGAGTTCTTCGTCTTCGACACGAATCGCGTCCTGCGGTATCACGGGGCGCCCGACGACAACTACGAGTCCCCTGCCCGGGTGACGCGTCACTATCTGCGCGATGCGCTCGACGCGCTTTTGGCGGGGAAGAACCCGCCGAGCGCAGAGACCCCGCCGAGGGGTTGCTCCGTGAAGTGGGCGACGTAGCCGGCTACCCGCGGCGGGTCACGATCGTGAGGATGTCCTCATCGATCAAAGTGTGGTCCAAGCCCACCCTTTGGCCCGGAAAAGACGCGCTCTTGCCCCACACGTTCGCATAGCGGAATTTCCCGCGGAAGTCGCGGTGGAGGACGTCGCACACCATGCCGACCGTGCTCGCCTCGCGGACGATCAGGGGCTCCCGCAGGTCCGCCTCCTTCCCCTGTGGCTTCAGGTAGACGCGGATGAACCGCAAGCTCCCGTAGATCTCCTCCTTGAGTCGGTCGAGGCCCTCCCCCGTGGCGGCGGAGATGGGGACGACCTTCCAACCGACAAGTCGCTTCTCCACTTCGCGGAGGTACTCGCCGCCGACGAGGTCGATCTTGTTCAGCAGGGCGAACGCGGGCATGTACACCCGGTTCCCCGCGAGCACGTCGATCAATTCGTCCTGCGTCACGTCGTGGCGCACGACGACGTCCGCGCTCAGGTAGCCGAACTCGCGGACCATGTCCGCGACCTGCTCCTTGGTCAGGTAGGTGAGGGGCACGGTCGCGTTGACGACGACCCCGCCGCGGTTGCGCTTCTTGATGACGATTTCCGGCGGCACGGCGTTGAGCCGAATCGCGGCCAGTTGCAGCTCCTCGGCGAGGATGGCCACGTTCGTCTCGAAGACGTCGACCATGAGGAGGATGAGGTCGCACACGCGCGCAACGGAGATGACCTCTCGACCGCGGCCGCGCCCCTTGGAGGCCCCACGGATGAGCCCCGGCATGTCCAGGACCTGGATTTTCGCGCCGCAGTACTCCATGACGCCGGGGATGACGTCGAGCGTCGTGAAGTCGTACGCGGCGACCGCGCTCTCCGCGGACGTGATTGCATTCAGCAGCGTGGACTTCCCCACGGACGGGAAGCCGATGAGGCCCACGGTTGCGTGGCCCGACTTCCGCACCGCGTAGCCCGGACCGCCGCCCGGGCCCTTCGCCGCCCGCTTCAGCGCCTCCTCCTTGAGCCGCGCGAGCTTCGCCTTGAGCTTCCCGATGTGATGCTGCGTCGCCTTGTTGTACGGCGTCCGCTGGATTTCCTCTTCGACCGCGCGGATCTGGTCCTCCAGGGTCGCCATCGGGCGGACTCCACGTGCGAGCGGCGGAAATAGGTTGCGGCGCCGGCATCACGGGACGACGTGGGTCCCCGCGTTCCCCGCCAAAGCCGCGACCAGCTTGCCCGTGTCCGTGATGATCGCCTCCTTCCCGGTGGCGGCCACGAAGTCGATGGCGGCATCGACCTTCGGCCCCATCGATCCCGGCGGGAAGTGGCCTTCCTTCAGATACCGCCGCGCGTGCTCGACGGTCATCCGGTCCACGAAGCGCTGCTCCGGCTTCCCGTAATGCAACGCGACGCCCTCGACGTCCGTCGCGAGGACGAGGCGATCCGCGCGTAGCGCGAGCGCGAGGACGGCGGAGGCGAGGTCCTTGTCGATGACGGCCTCCACCCCGCGAAGGCGACCGCCGTCGCGGACGACGGGTACGCCCCCGCCGCCGGCTGCGATGACGAGAAAGCCTTGTTCGACGAGGTGGCGAATGGCCTCCGCTTCGACGATTTCCAAAGGCCGCGGAGACGGGACCGCCCGGCGCCAGCCGCCGCGCGGATCTGTCATGAGCCGCCACCCCTTCGCCCGCTTCAGCATCGCCTCCGTCTCCGACGTGATCGACGGCCCGACGGGCTTCGTCGGGTCATCGAACGCGGGGTCGTCCGCGTCGACGACGACCTGGGTGACGAGGGTGACGACCCGGTCCGGATGGCCGCGGCGCGTGAGTTCGTTCTGCACGGCCTGCTGGAGGAGGTAGCCGATCTGCGCTTGCGTCTGCGCGACGAGAACGTCGAGCGGCGGCGGCGCGACCTGGGCGCGCGCGGCCTCCACCTGCAGGAGAAGGTTCCCGACCTGCGGGCCGTTTCCGTGGGTCACGACGAGGCGGGCGTGCTCCGCCACGTCCGCGATCGTCGGCGCGGACTGCGCGACGCGGATCCGCATCGCGTCGAAGCTCCGCGCCTTGCCCGGCGGGAGAAGGGCGTTGCCGCCAAGGGCGATGACAAGCCGTTCCATCGCGGCCCTCCAGGAGAAGCGTGTCGATGCGGCGCGCGTTATATAAGGGTTGTCTCACGGAAATCTATCGTGTCGTGACGTCTCGCCATCCGTAGACGCATCGAGATTCGCGCGAGGTCAGCAACGCGGACCGATGGGGCGAATGTATATATCCGGAGGCAAGTTACGCGCGGCAAATGGACGTCCGTGCCTCGTGGACGAAGTTCCGATCCACGCCATACTTCCGGGGCGTCTACCTCCTGCTCGTGGCGGGAATCGCCTCGTTCGTGCGCATCCTCGACTTCTCCACAGGGATCGTGTGTTTCTCCGTCGTCCTCATCCCCGTTCTTACGCTGCTCGTCCCACACTGGTTCGGGGAGCGTCGCGTGAAACACCACGCGTTGAACGGCCTGGTCATTTTCGTCCTTGTGCCGATCCTGTTCGCGGCAATCGTCACACCGAGCTTCATGGGCCAGGATCAGTTCGTGCTGAGCCAAGAGGAGACGCGGGGCAGCCTCTCCGACGGGCGCGTGACGCCTTATCGGATTGCAGACCCGGGCACCACGGAATTCAACTTCACGCTCGTCCTGACCTCGACCGACGCACGCGCGACGGACTTCTCGATCCACGTCATCGTCCTCAGTTTCGAGAATTTCGCGGTGACGGAGGAGAACGCCACGATGGCTTCCGCGGGCGACGGAACGTTCGGCGACGGCGAACCGTTCTTCGCGAACGTGCGGCTGGAGCCCTTAGCCCACTCGTTTGGCTTCCAGGTCCTCGACGGAGATGAGGTGGTCGTCGAGGCGTGTTGCGTCCCGGGACCGTTCAATGCGAATTACGGCACATATTTCACCCTATGGTGGTATAGCGGGATCTTCTCGATGGCGTTCATCATGGCGGGCTTCTTCCTCATCCTCCTCGTGTACTGGTGGACGCGAAAGGCCCGGGCGGTTCGCGGGGCGCGCGGTCCGCGGAAGCGGGACGAGGGCGGCGGGGAGTACACGTGCACGAACTGCGGGGCGGACGTGTCGGAGACGGACATGAAGTGCCCGAACTGCGGCGCGGCGTTCGGCTCGGAGGGTGCGGGTGAACCCGCGAAGGCGAAGTAAGGCAATCCTTGCGGTGCCCGCCATTGGCTACGCCCTCCTCATCCTCGCCGTTTCGAGCGTGCCGGGGACGAGCGTTCCCGCCATCGGCGTTTCATGGGGCGACAAGCTGCTCCACGCCGCGGAATACGCGGTCTTCGGCGTCCTCTTGCTCGTCCCCGTTCGCGACCTCGGCTCGCGCGGCGACGCCCTCGTGCTCGCGGTTGGCGGCGGATTTGCGGCGCTCGACGAGGCGTACCAGACGGCGGTTCCCGGTCGGTTCGGCGACGTAGCGGACGTCGCCATGGACCTCGTCGGACTGCTCCTGGTTGTCCTCGCCCACATGATCGCGCGTCGGTTCCGCGCACCGCCTGTGTGACGACGATACGTCCAGCCCGAACGTTTATATGGAGAAGTTCGCATTCGCGCCGCGTCAGAAGGGACGGGACGCCGCGTGCCTTCCATGTCCATCGCCGAAGAGCTGGCGAAGAAGCAGCGCGAGATTTCCATCTCTGAGTTCTTCGAGCGGAACAAGCAGATCCTTGGATACGATTCGCCAACGAAGGCCCTCCTGACCGCGGTCAAGGAGGCCTTGGACAACATCGTCGACGTTTGCGAGGAGTCCGAGATCTTGCCCGAGGCATATGTGGAGATTCGACGGATGGGAAAAGACGAGTATCTCGTTATCGCGGAAGACAATGGCCCCGGGATTCTCAAAAAGGAGGTCGCCAACGTTTTCGGTCGGCTTCTGTACGGTTCGAGGTTTTTTGCCCGAAGGCAGTTTCGCGGTCAACAGGGACTCGGGATTTCCGCCGCGATCATGTACGGACAGATTACTACAGGGAAGCCCGCCACCATCCGCACGAAGACGGCGGAGATGGACGTCTCGTACGAGATCGACCTCATCGTGGACACTCGCAAGAACAAGCCGTCTGTGCAGCGCGAGGAGTTCAAGGTGTGGGAGAAGGCGCACGGCACGCGCGTGGAGGTTCCTCTCAAGGGCCGCCATATTGGCGGGAAGCAGTCCGTGTTCGAGTATCTGAAAGGAACGGCGATTGTGAACCCGCACGCACGCATCGTCTACAAGGACCCGGAGGGGCAGACGATAAGCTTCGAGCGCGCGACGACGGAACTGCCGCCAAAGACCGTCGAAATCAAGCCCCACCCGTATGGGATCGAGCTCGGCACGTTCCTCGCGATGGCGAAGGAGACGAAGTCGTACAAGCTGAGCGCGTTCCTCGAGGAAGAGTTCTCCCGCATCTCGTCCCGCGTCGCGAAGGAGATCTGCGAATTGGCGGAGATCGACCCGGAGATGCGGCCCAAGGCGATGAGCCTCGAGCAGGCGAAGGCGATCGTCGACGCGATCCCGAAGGTCAAGATCATGGCGCCGCCGACGGACTGCCTCTCCCCGATCGGCGAGCGGCTCATCAAGAAGGGGCTGAAGAACGTCCTCGGGAACCTGCGGCCGGAGTTCTACTCCCCGCCGGTGACCCGCGACCCCGCGGTGTGGCAGGGGAACCCGTTCCAGGTCGAGGTCGGCATCGTCTTTGGCGGCGACCTCCCGCCGGACCAGCCCGTGGAGATCCTGCGGTTCTCGAACCGCGTCCCGCTCCTGTACCAGGCCGGCGCGTGCGCAATCACGCAGGCGATCCAAACCGTGGACTGGCGGCGGTACGGGCTCGAGCAGCGCGGCGGGCAGGGGGTCCCGTACGGGCCCGCGATCATCCTCGCCCACGTGTGCTCCACGAAGGTTCCGTACACGAGCGAGGCGAAGGAAGCGGTGGCCGCGATCCCGGAGATCATGACGGATCTTGACCTCGCGCTCAAGGAGTCCGGACGGCGCCTGAAGACGCACCTCACGAAGAAGGCGCGGAAGGCGAAGACGCGGGAGAAGTTCGAGATCGTGCAGAAGGTGCTCCCGCTCATCGCCCAGAAGAGCGCGACGATCGTCGGGAAGAAGGTGCCGAACCTCGACGCGACGATTACGAAGATCATGGGCGTCGTGTGGGTCGAGGAGGCCGTCGCATACGGGGACGGGAAGCACACGATCACGATCGACGTGCACAACTTCACGCCCGCCGGGAAGAAGCTGAACCTCCACGCGCTCCTCCCGCGAAACGGGTGGAAGCTCGGGAAGGTGGACCCGAAGCCCACGGAGATCCGCGAGGACGGGAAGATCACGTGGGAACTGAAGCGGATCGGCAGCGTCGAGAAATCGACCGTGACGTTCGAGGTGCTCGGCCTGGAGA
>JACQPO010000049.1 GCA_016207545.1 Methanobacteriota archaeon
GGCGACAGGGTGAAGAAGGGACAGCGCATCGGGATGATCCGGTTCGGCTCCCGCCTCGAACTGATCGTGCCCGAGGGTGTGCGGTTCGTCGTGCGGTCCGGGGACAAGGTCCGGGCGGGGGAGACGACGGTGGCGGAGGTCGCGGATGGTCCGATGGGGTAAGGGATCCGTCGCGGACGCGGTCACCCTCGGCAACGCCCTCGCCGGCTTCGTCGCGATGACGTACGTCGCGGACCACCGGTTCACGGCGGCCGCGCTGTTCGTGTTCCTCGCCGCCCTGTTCGACGGGATGGACGGTTACGTCGCGCGGCGGTTCGGCGCGAGCAACTCCCCGGGCGGCCGGTTCGCGGATTCCTTCGCGGACGCAATCTCGTTCTGCCTCGCGCCCGCCCTCTACCTGTACGCGCTCGTGTACGACCCGCTCCGCGGCAGCGCATGGCAGGACCCGCTGAACGCGATGGCGGTCGTCGTGGGCACCCTCGTCGCGACCCTCGGCATCCTCCGCCTGCTGCGATTTGCGGAGGCCGACTTTACGGAGGCCTACTTCCGTGGCCTGCCCACGCCCGCGAACGCGATCTTCGTCGTGAGCCTCGGGCTCCTGTTCGGGCCCGATCCGTGGGACCTCGTCGCTGCGCTCCCCGCGATCGTCCTCGTCGGGGCGCTTGTGTCCTCCCTCCTCATGGTCACGGAGTTCCCGTACCCGAAGGTCGGCGACTCGTTCCGCACGTTCGCCGCAATCGGGTCCGCAATCACGGTCGCGATCGTCCTCCCCACGGTCGCCCTCCGCGGCGGTTCCTCCTGCACCCTCGGCCCGCAGGGTTGTCCCGCGATCGAGCTCCCCTTGTTCGCCGCCGCCGTCGGCATCATGGTCGCCTACATCGTCGGAGGCCCCACCTATGTCCGCGCAGGATTCCGCAGCGAAGTGGTTCCGGTGCAGTGACCGCGAGCGCGCCGCTTTCGAGGCGGGCATCAAGCTCGGCTCGATCTACCATCAGTACGTCGGCGCCCCCGTAAACGAGTCGAACGTGGAAGCGCTCGAGCGCGCGATCGAGGCGGGCGCGCGGGTGCAGCCGTTCGTCGAGGACGTGCGCGTGCGGATCGACCGCTCGAAGATTCGCGCGAAGCGCGGGGCGCCGTACAAGTACTGGAGCGTGACGGGCGAAATGCTCGGCGTGTGGCTTCGCGTTCGGTACAAGGACGCCGTCGCGGAGTGCGAGATGAGCTACGTGCCGGAGCTCCGGTACCCGCTCATGCGCATCGCGGACTTGCGGGAATCCCCCTGACCCCCGGGATATCTTAATAGGAGCGCCCCCATCCGCGGCCCCATCATGGCGACCGGGGAGGAGGAGGTCGCGGAGGTCGAGGTCAAGTTCCGGCGGGACTTGGGGCTCCGCGACATCGTGATGATCGGTCTCGGCCCCACAATCGGGACGACGATTTTCCTTCTCGTCGGACCCGGACGCGACTTGGCGGGCCCCGCGTTGCTCCTCGTGTTCGTCCTGAACTTCGTCATCACGATCTTCACCGCGATGGCGTACGCAGAGCTCAGCTCCGCATTCCCCGAGACGGGGGGCGGTTACCTCTGGGTCAAGACGGCCTTCTCCGAGCGCGTCGGGTTCCTCGGCGGCTGGCTCGGCTGGTTCGGCCACTGCATCGTGTGTGCGTTCTACGTCGTCTCGTTCGGCTTGTACGTTGTCCTGTTTGCCGAGCCGCTGCTCGTCACGTGGTCCGATGGCGCGAAGGATGCCTTGGTAAAGGGCCTCTCCCTCGCCGTCCTCGTGGCATTCATCTACGTGAACTACCGCGGGACGAGGACGACTGGGAAGTCGAGCAACGTCGTGACCCTCACCCTGATCGCCATCGTCCTCGCCTACGTCGTCGCGGGCCTGCTCTGGTTCGGTCGAAACCCCGCCTCCATAAGCAACTTCTCGCCGTTCCTCCCCTCGGGAGGCTACGGCCCCGCCGTGTCCATCCTGATGGCGATGGGCTTAACGTTCGTCGTGTTTGAGGGATACGAGATCATCGCGCAGACGGGCGAGGAGGTCCGCGAGCCCGAGCGGAACATCCCGCGCGCGAACTGGATCACCCTTTCCGTCGCGACGACAATTTTCGTGCTTGTGGGTTTCGTGACGATCGCCGGGCTCCCCGCAACGGACCAGGACGCGTTCACCCCCTTCGCCGTCGCGCACGGGGCGCAGGAATTCTTCGGCGCGTACCCGCAAGTCGGCCTCGCGCTGATCGTTCTCGGCGTCTCGCTTGGTTCCTTCGCAGCGCTCAACTCCTTAATCTTCTCGAGCAGCCGAGTTGCCTTCGCGATGGGGCGGGACGGCGCGATGCCGCGGATGTTCGGCCGGCTTAATCGGCACCATCGCACGCCCGCGGTGGCCATCTTCGCGAGCGGCCTAGTGATTGGTGCGATGATTGCCGGGCTCAATGTGATTCAGATCGCCGCGAGCGCAGACCTCATGTTCCTCCTCCTGTTCACGTTGGTGAACGCGGCGGCGATCCGCCTTCGGCAGACGCACCCGCACCTTCCGCGGAAGTACCGCATGCCTTTTTTCCCCCTCGTCCCACTCGTCGGGCTGGGCACGAAGGGGCTTCTCGCGATCTCCCTCTACCTCGTCGACCCGACCGCCTGGGCGATTGGGGCCGCTTGGGTCGTGTTGGGGCTGGGCGTCTACTACCTGTGGGCGAAGCGGGAGCGGATCGCGGAGGTCGCCCGCGCGGTCGAAGCGGTTCTGCCCCTGCCCGAGGAGCGATACAAGGTGCTCGTGCCCCTCGAGGACTTCAACGATGCCGCGCTCGTCCGGTTCGCGGCGCTCGTCGCCCGGGTCGAGGATGGGAACGTGACGCTGCTCAACGTCGTCGAGGTCCCGCCCGCGCTGCCCATCGACGCGATCGATTCCCTGTACCTGCTCGAAGTGCGCATGGGGCTCGGCCGCGCCGTCCGCGTGGCAAAGGAGGCGGGCGTGGACGCTCGGTCGAAAGTCGTCGTCTCGCGACGCGCGTCCGAGGCGATCCTGGAGAGTGTGCGCGAGGCGGAGACGGACCTCGTCGTCGCCGGCTGGAAGGGAGCCTGGCGGGGCGGCCGCATCCTCGGCACGAACATCGACCGGCTCGTGCAGAACGCGCCCTGCGACGTCGTCGTGCTCAAGAGCGCGGGGCTGAAGGAGCGGATCGAACGGATCCTCGTGTTCAACGCGCCCGCATGGCACGTGAGCTACGCGACGGGGTACGCGATCCTCCTCGCGAAGCAGCACGGCGCCTCGATCACGATCTACACGGCCGCGACGACGGACGAGGAGATGGACAAGGAGAAGGTGTACAGCGCGCGGCTCGCGCTCATGTGCCGGACCCACGGCATCCCGTACGAGGAGAAGTTCGCGAAGGTGCGGAACATCGTGGATGCGGTCGTCGAGGAGGCGAAGGGGTACGACCTGTTGGCCGTTGGCGCGAGCGAAGAGTGGGCGAAACTCGAGTACGCGTTCGGGAGCGTTCAGGACCAAATCGCGCGACGCGCCCCGTGCCCCGTGCTCATGGTGCGCAAGGTCCGGAGGAAGGAAACCGCTCCATAGCCGACCCCCTTTTTATTGCGAACCCCTCATATATGCGGTCGCCGCTATCCGCTCCAACGGAGTAGAGATGGGCGAGGCCCTTAAAATCGGCATCACCGGCTTGCCGGGTGCCGGAAAGACGCACGCCCTTCTGAAAGTCATCGAGATGCTCGAGGCCGACGGCCTGAAGGTCGGCGGCATGATCACGGAGCCGATCGTGAAGAAGGGTCACCGGGAAGGTTTCTACGTGATGGACTGGGCCACGAAGGAGCGGCGCGTGTTCGCGTCGCGAGAGATCCAGTCCAAGGTCATGGTCGGCCGGTACGGCGTGGACCTGTCCGCGCTTGACGAGGTCGGCGTGAACGCACTCCGGTACGCGACGATGAACTGCGACGCGATCGTGATCGACGAAGTCGGGAAGATGGAGGTCGAGTCCGAAGGGTTCGTGGCAGCGGTGAAAGAGGCGCTCGACGCGGACAAGCCGCTCATCCTCACGCTCCACAAGAAGTCCCGGAATCCGCTCCTCCAGGACATCCGCCGCCGCGACGACGTGCGGATCTTGGAAGTCACGCAGGTGAACCGGAACCTGCTCCCGTACAAGATCGTCAAGTTGCTGAAGGGCGAGATGTTGTGACCGTGGACTTTCCGACCCGGGAGGTCCGCGAGGGCCGCGCTTCCCTCCTCGTGCCCGACGTGCCGTACGATCGCGGGCCCGGCCGCCGGACCTTGCTCCCGTTCTACAACCCGACGATGGCCGTCGCGCGGGATCTCACGATCCTTGTGATGGCCGCGGCGTTGCCGAAAGGGGCAGCCGTTCTCGACGGCCTCGCCGCCACCGGCGTGCTCGGAATCCGCGCGGCGTTGGAGACGGGGCGCGAGTTGGCGATGACGTGGAACGACAAGCTGCCCGCAGCGCACGGCCTTATCGTCGAGAACGCTCAGCGAAACGGGGTCGCAGGCGAGGTGCTGCAGGACGACCTGCGCCTCGTGCTCTCCCGCCGATACTTCCACTTCGTGGATGTGGACCCGTTCGGGACGGCGGTCCCGTTCGTCGATGCCGCGTTTCAGCAGTCGGGGAGGGGGAGCGTCCTCGCGTTCACCGCCACGGACACGGCTCCCTTGGCGGGGACGTATCCGCGCACGTGCTGGCGGCGGTACGGCGCGCGCTCCCTGCGGACGCCGTGCGGGGCGGAGACGGCGCTGCGGATTTTCCTCGGCTACCTCGTCCGGGTCGCGGCGTCCCACGACCGCGGCGTGCGTCCCCTGCTCGCGTTCGCAGCAGAACACTTCCTCAAGGCGTGGATCGTAGTGGATGCGCGGGCAAGCGTGGCGGACGCGGCACTCGCGCAGCTCGGGTACGTGCGATTCGAGGGCGCGCGGTTCGACGCGTGGCCGTCGCCGCCGGAAGGGCCTTACGCGGGGCCGTTGTGGCTTGGACCGCTCGCAGACCCAGCGATCTTGACCGCAATCGCGCCACAACCAGACACGAGTCACGCCGCCGCGCGTCTCCTCGAACGAATTCGCGAGGGAGCCGCGCTTCCGCCGTTCTTCTACGAGAACCACGCGATGGCCCAGACGCTCGGCGTCGATCCCGTGCCCATCTCCGCATGGATCGAAGCGTTGCGCGCAGCGGGGTTTCGCGCGACCCGCACGCAGTTCACCGCCAACGGCGTACGAACGGAGGCTCCGTGGCCCGAGGTCGTCCGCACGTATCGCGATCTCCAGCAACGGACGCCTTAGTCCTTCCCTTTCCGAAACATCCGCTCGAGCGACGCGCGCTCCTTCTCCATCTGGTCGCGGAAGTCGAACTCGTCCGCGGAGTTCCGGCGTCCGCACGAGGGGCATACGATTGGCTCCTTGTGCTCGATATGGCGCGGATACACGGTGAGCTCCGTGCCGCACCGCAGGCAGTTCGCGCGATACCTCGTGATCCGGATGGGGATCCCGCTCCTCGAACGTGGGGCGACCGAAAAGGGTTTGCTCCCGCCAACGTCAGGGTTCGTCCTCGAGGCGCTTCTGTCGGCCTTCCCACTTCGCGGTGAGCACCTTCACGATCTCCGTGGCCTTCTTCGGACCGATCTTCGAGACGGACGCGAGCGCCCGCTCGTCCGCGAGGAAGACCGCGCGGGGCGACCCGAAGTGCTCGAGCAGGTTCTGCGACAGCGTTTCGCCCACGCTCGGCAACCCTTGCACGAGGAACTTCTGACGCTCCCCGAGGTCGAGAATCTTCGGCTTGTGGCGGAGCCCGTACTCGGACGCCTTCGCCCCGATTCGCTTGTGCAAGGTCACGAGGATCTGGCACGTCTGCTCTTGGTCCGGGGTGAAGAGGAGGGGAATGTGTTCCTTCATCGTGAACGCGAGGAATGCGCCCCAGAACGCGCGGGGATTCTTGTATTCCGAAATCTGCGCGAGGTCTCCCTCCACAAGGATGAGCGGGATCGGATAGGCGTCGCGCAGGCGGTGGACTTGGTCGAAAATCCGCTTGTTGATGAGGGAGGAGAAGAAGTCGGACACGGTCTTCCGCTCGACCGCGACCTCGCCGACGACGTAGTCGCCCGGGTAGATCTGCTTCACCTCGACGGGCACCCCGAGCTCCCGCAACCGCGCGGGGATGTCCCCGGGTTCCCGGTGGTCGACGATCACGCCGCGCACATCGCGGCCTCTGCGTATAAGGCCGTCGAGCGTTCCCGCCGACCATGAGGGTCGCGAGAAAAGGGGCCGAACCACATGCTGCCTGATTGACGGCTAAGCCGTCGCTGCACCACCGATGAGGTGCTAATGCGGTTACGGTGTGGTTAGTGGCTCCGGGCTGAGGCGGTCGCCCGAAGGCTTCCGCCGTACACCCGAGCTCTATCAACGTCGTCGACTACGACGGCCGTAAGGTGCCTCGTCTTGGGGGCGGCTTCGGGCTTAGATGCGTTCAGCCCTTATCCGCTGGCGCGTGGCTGCTCGGCATTGCCCTGCCGGACAACCGATGGACTAGAGGCGCCGATCCCCCGTTCCTCTCGTACTAAAGGGACCTTCCCCTCAGGCACCAAAGCGCTTCCAGCAAAAAGAAACAAACCTGTCTCACGACGGTCTAAACCCAGCTCACGATCCCTTTTAATGGGCGAACAACCCCACCCTTGGCAGCTTATGCAC
>JACQPO010000050.1 GCA_016207545.1 Methanobacteriota archaeon
ATCGTGCTCGTCACGTACAAGGCGTCGAGTTCCTTTCCAGGCGCAAATACGTCGAGGATGTCGCGTATCGTGTCAAAGTAATGCTCCGTCCCGATCCGGAGCGCGACCGCGCTGCCCTCGGGCAGTTCCATGAGCTTGTCGCGAAGACGCGCCGCCAACTCACCCGCCCCCCGCCGCCACGCTGCCGCCCTTGAGGAGCGGCACGAGCAACACGCCGGTCGTCGTCAGGTCGAGCACGTACTTCGCTCGGGAATGCCGGGTGCCGCGCATCTTGACGACCTGCAGCGTTCGCAGCAGATCGCCCCTCCGCTCGAGGTTGCCCATGACGACGATGCCGTCCGCAATCGCCTCCTCGACCCCGTACGTGGAGTACCGCTCGTGGGTCGGGGAGATCTCCGAGACGAGCAGGGTCGTGCACCCGAGCCCCGAGAGGATGGAGCCCAGCTTCAGCACGAACTCGCGGATGATTTCCTCGGACCGCAGCCGGTAGGAGACGGACGTGATCGAGTCGACGGCAAGACGCTGAATCTTCAACTCCTTCACGATGCCGACGATCGCGTCGATCAGGATGTGAATGTCCTCGTAGTCGAACTCCGGCTTGTCGAGCCCGAGGCGATCGTAGATCGCGGGCATGTCGATGAAGTGGAGTCGTCCCTCCTTCACGAGGCTCTCCTCGAAGAAGTCGTACGGGATGATGTTCTGCAGCAGCTTGTTGGCGGATTCCGTGACGGAGAAGTAGAGGGAGTTTTCCCCGAGTAGCGCGCCGTGGACGAGGAATTCGAGGCACA
Organism: Methanobacteriota archaeon; assembly: GCA_016207545.1. GTDB lineage: Archaea > Thermoplasmatota > Thermoplasmata > RBG-16-68-12 > EA-27 > EA-27. The sequence continues at coordinate 789 of JACQPO010000050.1, forward strand.
GCGACGTCTTGCCCGTGCCCACGGCGCCCGTGACGAGGACCGTGTTCCCGCGCGGCACCCCGCCGTTCAGGATGTTGTCGAGGCCCTCGATGCCCGTCACGCAACGGTCCACGCGCTCCTCCGATGCTTCGCGCTCTTTCGTGGGCACGGCGGTCCGATGGAGGAAGCCCCTATTTGAACCATTTTCCCTCATTCGCGCCAGATGCACTGGGTCGATACGTTCATATGCGGAGGCTCGCGTATGCGCGGTCGTGGAGCTCTCCGGTGAGAAGCCGATCCTTCAGGTCGCGCTCGACTTCATGCACCTGAAGCGCGCCCTGCAGGCCGCGAAGGAGGCGGTCGAGGGCGGCGCGGACTGGGTCGAGGCCGGCACGCCGCTGATCAAGTCCGAGGGCGTCGAGGTCCTCCGCCAACTGCGCAAGATGTTTCCCGACAACATTGTCGTCGCGGACCTCAAGGTCATGGACACGGGCGCGCTCGAGGTCGAAATCGCCGCCAAGGCGGGCGCGAACGTGATTACGGTCATGGGGGTGACCGACGACGCGACGATCCTCGAGGCCGTGAAGGCCGCGCGCCGGTACGGCGCGAAGATCATGGTCGACCTCATGCGGGTGAAGGACAAGCCGAAGCGGGCGAGAGAGCTGGAGGCGCTCGGCGTCGACTACCTGAACCTCCACGTGAGCATCGACGAGCAGATGATTGCCCACACCCCGCTCCAGGAGCTCAAGGACGTCGTCAAGGCGAGCAACCTCCCCGTGGCGGTCGCGGGCGGGCTGAACAGCGAGACCGTGGCCCAGGCGGTCGAGGCGGGCGCGCGGATTGTCATCGTGGGCGGCGCAATCATCAAGGCGGAGAAGGTCGCGGAGGCGACGCGGACAATCAGGAAGGCGATCGACAAGCGCATCCGGATTCCGACGGGGCTGTACAAGAAATACACGCACGAAGAGCTGTTCGAGGCGTTCCGCAAGGTGAGCACCCCGAACATTGCGGACGCGATGCAGAAGCGAGGCGTGATGAAGGGCATCGTGCCGCGGATTTTACACGGGGTGAAGATGGTCGGCCGCGCACTCACGGTGAAGACCGCAGACGGGGACTGGGCGAAGCCTGTCGAGGCGATCGATCGGGCGGTCAAGGGCGACGTAATCGTCGTGGACGCGGGCGGGGGCCCGACCGCGGTGTGGGGGGAGCTCGCATCGTGGTCGTGCAAGGTGAAGGGCGTCGCGGGCGTCGTGATCGACGGTGCCGCGCGGGACATCGACACGATCATCGAAATTGGCTTCCCGTGTTTCTCCCGCCACATCGCGCCCCACGCGGGGGAACCGAAAGGCCACGGGGAGATCGGCGCAGAGATCGAGTGTGGCGGCCAAACCGTGCGGACGGGCGACTGGATCGTCGGGGACGAGTCCGGGGTCGTCGTCGTGCCGCAGGAAATGGCGATGGAGATGGCGAACCGCGCGCTCGACGTGCTCGAGCGGGAGAACCGGATTCGCGAGGAAATCAAGCGCGGCGGGACGCTTTCCTCCGTGCTCGAGCTCGAAAAATGGGAGAAGGTCGGCTAGGTTCGCAAGCGCGCCTTCACCGACCGAACTTTCTCCTCCATGGGCGGCTGTGGTCCGCGGCGCGCGTCGATCTTGACCACGATGGAGAGCCGCTCGCACTCCTTGAGCAGCTCGTCGTGGCACCGCTTGATTACCGCCATGACGCGGTCCCAGTCGCCCTCGACCACGGTGCCCATCGGATTCAACTCGTACTTGACCCCGCTGTCGTGGACGATTTGGACGGCCTTCGCGACGTACGCCCCGATGCTCACCCCGGCCCCGACTGGCGTGATGCTGAACTCCGCAATCATCCCGGTCCCCGCCGGGGGTAAGCCGAAAGCACATAAGTATCCTGACGGATGGTCCCGCGGATGGATCGGGAGAGGGTCGAGGAAGTCCTCGGCGACTTGAAACGGGGCCGGCTCTCCGTGCGGGACGCGATGGAGCGCCTGCGCAGCCTGCCGTTCGAGGACTTGGGGTTCGCGAAGGTCGACACGCACCGCCCGATTCGTCGCGGGTTCCCGGAAGCCGTGTACTGCCCGGGAAAAACGGACGCGCAGGTCGTCCGCATCGTGGAGCGGTTGGCCGCGAACTCGAACGTCGTGCTCGCGACGCGCGCATCCGAGCGCATATTCCGGAAGGTTCGCGCGGCGGTGAAGGGAAAGCCCCTCGCGTACGACGAGGCTGCCAAGCTGATCGTCGTTGGGACGCCCCCGAAGAAGCGCAAAGGCCTCGTCCTCGTCGTGACCGCCGGCACGTCCGATGTCCCCGTCGCGCAGGAAGCGGCCGTCACCGCGGAGGCGATGGGCGCTCGCGTCGAGCGACTGTTCGACGTCGGCGTGGCGGGAATGCACCGCATCATCGAACACCGCAGCCTGCTTGCAAAGGCGCGCGTCATCGTCGTCGTGGCGGGCATGGAGGGCGCGTTGCCGAGCGTCGTGAGCGGCCTCGTGGACCGGCCCGTGATCGCCGTGCCGACAAGCGTCGGATACGGGGCGAGCTTCGACGGATTGGCGGCGCTCCTCGCCATGCTGAATGCCTGCTCACCCGGCGTGGCTGTCGTGAACATCGACAACGGGTACGGGGCTGGCTACCTGGCGGCGACGATCAACGCCGCCTAGAAAACGCCGAGCGAGGCGCCGACGAGGAACAGGGCCGCGAGGACCGCGACCATCCCGATCCAGATTACCTTGTCGAGCGCGAAGATCTTCGATCCGTCGAGGGGTGGGAACGGGATGAGGTTGAAGAATCCGAGGAAGAGGTTCACAAACGCGATCGAACCGACGAAGGTCGCGGCGATGTCCGTGCCCCTTTCCACCCCGCCGAGCGCGAACGCAACGCCGATGAAGCCAGCCGCGACCGCAAGGTTCGTCCCGGGCCCCGCCGCGCTGATCCGCACGTGCTGTCGTGCGTTCACGGAACCCGAAATCACGACCGCGCCGGGCGCCGCGAACATGAGGCCGAACATTGCGGTAAGCACGCCCAACGCGAGACCGCCAAGGTAAAAGCGGAACTCCGCGAAACACCCGTACCGCTGCGCGACGGCCTTGTGCGCGAGTTCGTGGAGGACGAACGCGGTAATGACCGCGACGAACGAGGAGCCGAGGAGCAACAGCAGGAAGGAGCCGCCTCCGAGTTGCAGGTAGAGCTGCAGGCGGAACAACCCTCCCACTTGGGCGAGGGTGAACGCGATCGTCAATACGACGACCGCCACGAGGATCTCGAAGATTTCCCGGGAGCTGAACCGCATCCGCCGCGGGGCGGGCTCGACGCGGATGTAGTACGACACGCGCGGGGGCATCCCGCCCCCGTATATCAGCATTCACGCGAACTTCGCGCCGCAGTTCTCGCACGCTTCCGCGGCTGCGGACAGGCCCACGTCGCACAAGGGGCACCGGAACCGGCCGCCCTCCCGCCGCTTGAGCACCTGTGACCGCAGGATTCGCACGAACTTCGCCCGGAACGCCTCCTCCCCTTCCTCCCGAAGAAGGCGCTCGAGCTCCTGCGTGTCGAATCCGCGCGCCCGCCACTCGCGGAACTGCTCCGCGTACTCGCCCTCGAGGGACACCGCGAACCCCGCGTCCTCGAACGCGCCGAGGATGTCCTCTCGCATCTCTTGCGGCATCTCCCGGAAGTCCGGGTCCGCGACGAGGTCGTACACTTCCCCCGCGACCGCCTCGAACGTCCGCTCAATTTCCTCCGGCTTCGGCTCCCGTTCGCCCCGGGCGCCGCACGCGGGGCACGCCTCGCGGATCGCCCGCGGCGTGCCGCACACCGGGCACGGGACCGCCTTGCGGATCCGCGGCTTCGGCTTCAGCGCCCCCAGGGCGACGTGCCTCGCCAACGTGCGGTGCACGCCGAGCCGCACGGCCCGTTCCGGGAGCGCGAGCTTCAGCACTTCCGCGGGGTCCGCGAACCCGCGCGCGTACAGGCGGGTGGCGGTCTCCCGGTCCACGCCGGGAAGGCGGGCGAGCCGCTCGACGGCCTCCGACAGCGGAGGCGTCCGAGGCACTTCCACGGTCCCGCCGCAGAGGTCGCACTGCGCGAGGAGTCCTTCGAACAACTTCCCGCATGTGCGGCAGAACGCGCGGCCGCGGAGCAGGACGGTCCCGCACCGCGGGCACACGTCGTCCTCCCCCTGCCAACCGCACACCGCGCACGGCGGCGCGTCGGCAAGCATCGGGCGACCAAGCCGGTGAGGCCTACATCAACGTGCGCTTGCGGTTATCACAGGGCTATTCCGCGGCCTTTCGGTGGAACGTCCACAACGCGAGCGCAAGGAGCAGGACGAACCACACTACCGCTGCGGTCGCGACCACGGGAAACTCGAGTGTAGTGCCCCCAAAGCCGCCGCGTAGGTCCTCAGGCGCGGAGAGGGTCACGAGTTGCTGATACACGGCGCTGGGATTTCCCAAACCCGCGACGAGCCCGCACTAAAAGGTTTGTCGGCGCGAAGACCGCCGCCGCGGAAACTTCTCGGGGTTCAGGCGGTAGTAGTCGTACAGGATTGCGATGGCGAGCGCGAATCCGAGCACGACCCAGTCGGCGAGCGCGATTCGGGCGGCGAAGCCCGTCAAGGCGGCGGGGACCAAGAGGAGGACAAGGAAGGCGAGCCAGACCGCGGCGCGCACGAGGCGGCTCCTCGGGTTGCGGCCGAGCCGCTCGAGCACCGCGGGGACGACGACGAAGGGGATGAGCAGGGCCGCCGCGACCGCAAGGACGACGCGCCAGTCGACCACGGGCTCGAGAAGCGCAGCACGGGGATGAGGGTTCCGGCGTCGTACGTGCAGTGCGCACGTTCACTCCCCTCCCCCCGAAGGGAGGACGCGATGCGCCGCCTCGGCGAGCCCGTGC
>JACQPO010000003.1 GCA_016207545.1 Methanobacteriota archaeon
GAGATGTGCCTCGAGGTGCTCATCGTGCAGGGCAAGGCGCACCGAATCGCGGAGCTCGCCGACCACCTGCGGACCGCGCGCGGCGTCTTGTTCCAGGACATCGTCCTCACGACCCCAGACCTTCGGTGACGACCCGACGGAACGGACGGAACGCTTATTCCGCGCACCGTCCTCCCCGGCCCCATGGGTCTCCTCATCCGCTTCGCTCGTCAATGGGTGGCGGGGGAGACCCTCGACGACGCAATCCGTGCAACGCGCGACGCCAACGCGCGAGGAATCGACGGGATCCTGAACCTCCTCGGAGAGCACTACCGAGACCGCTCCTTCGTAGAGCAGACCCTCCACGAGTACCTGCGCGCGCTCAAGGCGATCGGACGGGAGAAGCTGCGCGCGTCCGTGTCGATCAAACCGTCGCAGTTCGGGCTCGAATTTGGCCGCGCCTACTGCGAGTCCCAGGTGCTCCCGCTGTTCGACCGCGTCCGGTCGGAGAACGGATTCCTGTGGTTTGACATGGAGAGTTCGCGGTTCACGGACGAAACCCTCGCGTTGTACGAGGGCCTGCTGCGGCGGTACCCGGACGTGGGCGTGTGCCTCCAGGCGAACCTGAAGCGCACCGCCGAGGACCTCGACCACCTGCTCGAACTTGGCGGGAAGATCCGGCTCACGAAGGGTGCCTATCGCGAGCCCGCGGACGTCGCGTACGAGACACGCGCGGAGGTGGACGAGGCGTTCGGCCGACTCCTGCGCACGCTGTTCGAGCGCGGAGACCGATTCGGCGTCGCGACGCACGACGGGCGGTTCGTGGACGAGGCGATGCGACTGGCCGCGAACCACAAGAAGACATGGGAATTCCAGATGTTGAAGGGCGTCCGCGACCCGCTCAAGCGGGAACTCGTCGCGAAGGGGTATCGGGTGCTCGAGTACATCCCCTACGGCCCGGACTGGCTCCCGTACTTCACCCGGCGGCTGCGGGAGCGTCCGCGCAACGTCTTCACGATGGTGCGCTCGCTGGTCCAGGGGTGAGCGGGTGGACGACGCCGCGTTCCGGCGCACGTTCGACGTCCTGTGGCCGCGGTTCCGGGTCACGAACTGGGCGGAAGGGATGGACCCGTTCGAGGTGCTCGTGTCGATCGTCGTCAGCCAGAACAGCACGGACGCGGTGACGGAGCGGGTCATGCGCGGTTTGGCGGCGAAGCTGCCCGTGAGACCGCCGACGATCGCGAAGGCACGCCCCTCGCTGCTCGTGCGGACGTTGCGTCCCGCAGGCCTCGCGCAACAGAAGGTACCCCGGATTCAGGCGCTCGCGCGGGAAATCGTGCGCCAGTACGGCGGGGACCTCACGAAACTCGTCGCTCTCCCGACAGAGGACGCCCGTCGCGCCCTGATGGATTTGCCGGGCGTCGGTCCGAAGACCGCGGACGTATGGCTCAGCCTCGTCGCGGGGCGCGAGACGATGCCCGTGGACACGCACATCGCTCGGCTCGCACAACGATGGAAGCTCGTACGCACCGCGCGGTACGACGCGATTACCGCCAAGCTCCAGGAGCTGATCCCGCCGGAACGACGGCCCCGCGGCCACCTCGTGCTCATCCAGTTCGGCCGAGAGATCTGCCAAGCGCGCCGGCCGCGGTGCGAGGTGTGCCCCGTGTTCGACCTGTGCGACGCGGACGTGAAGCGGCCCCGCGCGGCGTAGCGGACCGCTACCGAACGATATATGACGTAACCTTAAAGACGGTTCCGCGTTTCCACAGCTGGTTCCCGATGGAGCGTCACGATGTTCTCATCGTAGGGGGAGGGCTCGCTGGGGCCATGGCCGCCCGGGCCGCCGCGGCGGCGGGGGCGGACGTGGGCGTCGTCTCCAAGCTCCATCCTCTGCGGTCCCACACGGTCGCCGCCGCGGGCGGAATCAACGCCGCCCTGGCGGAAGGGGATTCGTGGGAAGGCCACGCGTTCGACACCATCAAAGGCTCCGACTATCTGGCGGACCAAGACAGCGTCGAGCTCCTGTGCCGCGAGGCGCCGAACACGATCATCGAGATGGACCACCTCGGGACGCCGTTCTCCCGCGACGAGCAGGGGAAGCTGTTCCACCGCCCCTTCGGCGGCCACGGGCTGCCGCGCGCGTTTTTCGCCGGCGACCGGACCGGCTTGGCGCTCCTGCAGACCGCCTGGGAGCAGCTCGTCCGCGACCGGCTCACGGTGTACGAGGAATGGTCGGCGACGAGCCTCCTCGTCGAGGAGGGTCGCTTCGCGGGGCTCATCGCGCTCAGCGTGCGGGACGGGACGCTTCAGGAATTCCAGGGCCGCGCGTGCGTCATCGCCACCGGTCCGGCGGGACAGATGTACCAGAAGACGACGAACGCGGTCACGTGCACGGGCGACGGCCTCGCGATGGCGCTCCGCGTCGGGTGCGCTCTGAAGGACATGGAGTTCGTGCAGTTCCACCCGACGTCCCTCCACGGCCCGAACATCCTCATCACGGAGGCCGCGCGCGGGGAGGGCGGCATCATGCTCAACGCGAAGGGCGAGCGATTCATGGAGCGGTACTCCCCGAAGATGCTCGACCTGGCGCCCCGGGACATCGTGTCGCGCGCGATCGCGACGGAGGCAAAGGAGGGCCGCGCGTTCCCTGGCGGGTACGTCCACCTCGACCTCCGACACCTCGGCGGGGACCGGATTAAGGAACGATTGCCCGAGGTCTACCAGTTCGCGGTGGACTTCGCGGGCGTGGACCCCGCCAAGGAGCCGATCCCGATTGAGCCCGCTCAGCACTACATCATGGGCGGCGTCGCGACGGACAACGACGGCGCGACGAACGTCCCGGGCATCTACGCGGCCGGGGAGTGCGCGTGCGTGAGCGTGCACGGCGCGAACCGCTTGGGGGGCAACGCCCTCTTGGAGTGCATCGTGTTGGGGGAGCGGGCGGGCCGGGCGGCCACGGCGCACGCGAAGAAGGTAACCCAGGTCGCCGGCGGAGCGGACGTGCTCGCGGCCGAGGACGCGCGCCTCGAATCCCTCCTGAAGTCCGAGGGAAGGGAGACCCCGGAGAAGCTCCGCCAGGAAATGAAGAAGGTCATGTGGGACAACGTGGGCGTCTACCGCAACGAGGGGGACATGACCGTCGCCGTCGGGGCGGTCCGTGACCTCAAGCGACGGTATGCGAACGTCCGCCTCGGGGCCGCGGGGAGGAAGTTCAACTACGCCCTGCTCGAAACGATCGAGCTGAAGAACCTCCTCGATCTGTCCGAAGTCATCGCGCTGGGCGCCCTTCTCCGGCAGGAGAGCCGCGGGGCGCAC
>JACQPO010000040.1 GCA_016207545.1 Methanobacteriota archaeon
CCTCGCGAAGGACGGGGAGACGAACTGGTACGAAGGCGTCCTCCTCCTGCTCGTCTACGCGATCATCGGCGTCGGCTTCTACTTCCACCCATGAGCCTCACCGAGCGGTCGCCCGGCCCCGACGGCGAAGCGCCTCCGCGACCTTCCGGTGGGCCGCGCACAGGAGTCCGCTCTCCACCTGTGCGTGGATCAACTCTTCCTGCCAATGGGCGTTGAACAACACGCAATCCGGATCCTCGCAAAACGGTTCCCCGGTCATCTGGTAGAACAGCGCCTGGAGCACGTACCCCTTCGCGATCTGGGTGAGCCGCGGATCGTCGTAGTCGACGAAACGACCCGCGTATCGCTCCTTGAGCGCCTCGTACCGCACGTCCGCGGAATCGATCCGCAACCCGCGCTTCGCCGCGTAGAACCCGCGTGGCTTGGCGGGGGCCTCTACGATCCCCGAGGTCGATACGAGGGCAGGATGGCCGAGGATGCAGGCGCGCGCGTGGTACCGCCGGTCCGCGTCGTCGAACGTGCCCGGGAGGCGGGAGGTGAAGGCGATGTGCGCGACGCGCAACGTCGTCTCCTCCGGCGGGAGCACGGACCGGTAGATGACCTGCACGAGGATACCGTCGTACAGCACACCGGGGACGCGGCGCTCCGGGGTCTCGAGGAGACGCCGTTCGAAGAGGACGAGGGGCACAGGAGGCGCGCCGGACGGGGCAAGGGGGCGCGTAACGTCCGTCACCCGCGTGGCTGCTACCGCGCTCGCTACCACATCAAGCTTCTTGGCGGCGTGGTGGAGCAGGAACTCCCGCCGCACCGTCACGCGGAGTCCCGTTACGCGGGCGACGTGCGTCGCCAGGGTCCGCATCTCGAGAGTCCCGGCGGACGGGTCTTCGTACAGATAGACACGTTGAGGGATCGTCCGGGGAGGCGCGGGCACCAGCCCGTGCAACGGGCACTGCCGTTAAGAATCTCACTCCCCTGCAAGCCAACTTGCCTAGGATGCCTGCAGCCTTTTTATACGCGAAACGGCATGTTGATGGGCACGCCCCCGGGCCAACGCGCGGGGCGTAAGGGGAAGGGGGCAGAGGGAGCTGCAATGGCGCGCGTCGTCCTCACGGCGGACTACACTCTCATGACGGACTTCCGCGAGATTCCCCTCGCGACGTTCTTCTCCTGCATTCCGACGGACTACCGCATCTCCCGCCTCGTGTTCCGAATCCTGGCTCCGGAGCCGCCCCACGACAACGGTCGCGCGATCATCGCTCCCTACGGGCTTCGGAAGATCGAGGCGTCCCTCCTGAACGACGGGTTCCGGCGCGAGGACGTCGTCGTCGTCCTGCCAGACCACGTGCGCGAGTTCCTCGGGCCCGACACGGAGGCGGTCGGACTGTACGAGATGGACCCGCTCGGCCTCGGGCCCGTGAGCATGTCATTCACGAACGGCGGGCAGCTCACGCCCTACACGAAACACAAGTTCTTCGAGCTTATGAGACTCCTCAACGTCCCGGATCGGAAGTTCAAGATCGTCATGGGCGGCCCGGGGGCGTGGCAGTTCGACTATCGTCCCGGGATGCAGGAAACCCTAGGGATCGACCACATCGTCCACGGCGAATGCGACCACCTGGCCCCGGAAATCCTCCGGAGCGTGATCGAGGACCGCGCGCCTCCCGTCATCCGGATTCCGAACAGCCAGGCGCCGCGGCTCGAACAGATTCCTCCGATCGTTGGCCCCGCGATGCACGGGATGGTCGAGACGATGCGTGGCTGCGGCCGCGGCTGTCAGTTCTGCGAGGTGACGCTCCGACGACCGCGGTACTTCTCGTACGAGTTCATCCGAAAGGAACTCGAGGTGAACGCCCGGCAGGGGCTCACGGACGCGAACCTGCACAGCGACGACGTGTTCCTCTACCGCGTGGAGGACTACAAGACGATGATGCCGAACCGGGAGGCGCTCGTGGAGCTGTTCAAGACTGCGATGAGCGTGCCCGGCATCGATCGGACGCACCCGACGCACGGGACCGTGAGCGCCGCGGTCGCGGACCCGAAGATGATCGAGGAGCTTTCGAAGGTCGGGCGCGCGGCGCCGGAGCGCTGGATCGGCATCCAGTGCGGGCTCGAGACGGGCTCTCGGCGGCTCAGCGAGATCATCATGCCCCACAAGGCGCTGCCGTTCAAGGGGCACGAGTGGCCGGACATCGTCATCCAAGGCACGGAGATCCTGAATCGGAACTACTGGTTCCCCGCGTACACGTGCATCATCGGCCTGCCTCCGGAGATTCCGGAGGACGCGTGGGACACGATCGACCTGATCGACGGCATGGAGGCGATCCCGAACAACCACTTCATCATCGCACCGCTGTCCTTCGTCCCCGTCGGCGTCCTGCGGGGGCAGGAGTTCTACAACACGGACGAGATGCTCGACGAGGCGCGGTTCAACGTCGTGTACCGATGTTGGCGCCACATCCTCGGGGAAATCGACCGTAACCTGTGGGGCTTCACGCGCCTACCCGCCCCGGCCCGCGCCGTCGTGACCGCCACGGGATTCCTTGGCGGCCGGTACATCCTTCGTCTCCTCGAACGGTACGGGGAGAGGCGCGGCTTCCGCGTCCGGCGGCCCGCGCTCGAAGCGGCGAGCCGCTTTACCCGGCCTCGCTCGCGGGTTGCGGCGTGACTAACGCCTTCGAGGAAGCGCCTTCGGCTTCGGCTCTGCGACCTTCGCGGGGGGCACGCCCTTCTTGAGGAATTTCAGGGCTTCCTCCGCCGCCCGCTGGCCGGACAGGAGCATCCCGCCGAACGTCGGGCCCATCCGCGGAAGGCCGAAGGTGGAGCATACGGCCATCCCCGCGACGATGACGCCCGGGTACGCAATGCCCGTGTGCTCGACGACGGCGTCCTCGGACCGCTCAATCCACATGCCGCCCTCGCCGATTCGCTTCGCGAGTCCGCGCCGTTCGAGGGTTTGAATGACGTACGCGTCGTGGCCCGTCGCGTCGATAACGAGGTCGCACTCCAGCGCGATTGGGTCCACGCACGTGATCTCGTGGGGCAACGCCTGTACGGGGGTCCAGTTGATCACGACGCCGCCGACGCGGTTGTCCTCGCGGATGACGACGTCCTCGAACGACGTCATGTTCTGGATCTTCGCCCCCGCGTCGCACGCAGCCGCGATGAGTTTGCTGCACGCGTGAGGCCCCGGCGTCACGAACAGGCTCTTCGAGAACTCCTCGTACGGGCACCCGATTTCCTCGAGCACCTTCTGGGCGGGCGCGCGCACCGTGATCGTGTTCATCAGGTAGCCGCCGATCCAGAAGCCGCCGCCAAGGTAGTTGTTCCGCTCAATCACGACGACCTCGACGCCGTGCTTCGCGAGGTCCCGCGCCGCCATGAGGCCGCTGGGACCTCCGCCGACGATGATGACCTCTGTATCCGCGTACCGCTCGAGATCCTTCGTGAACCCTTGCAGGATTGCGCGGGTGACCTCCGCCTCGCTTGCCGGACCGAAAATCGGCATGATATCCCCGGCCGTTCTCAAGCCGGGCCGCGTATATTACGTTTCCTCACCCATCTTCGTGACGGAACGTGTGTAGTCACAACTCGAGCATCGCGTTGATCGTCCGGCCACCGGCCTGCGCGAAATTCATGGCCTCGTACAAGCGGGTCGCATCGTCGTTCCCGGCCGTCGCGTACAAGGCGAGGCGGTCGTACCCGAGGTCCACAAGGGCGTTCATCGTGGCCGTGAGGAGCGCGCGTGCCAGCCCCTGCCCGCGCCGGTCCTTGCGCACGCCAAGCTCGGACAGGAGGGGCGTGCCCATCCAGTATGTGGCGAGGGACACGCCCGCCAACCCGCGGTCGTCCCGCGTGAGCCACGATGCGAGCGGCAGGTACGTGCCGGACTCGCCTTTCCAGATCGTGGTCACATACTCTCGCCACTCCTCGGGCGTGCCGACGTGCATCCCGAACTGCTGCTCCATGTGGCCCTCGTACGCCGCCATGAGGAAGTCCGCGATGTCGTCGGCGTCCGTCGCCTCGGGATGCGCCATCGGGACCGTCGGCTTCTCGTGCTTGACGAGGGCCGTCTCCATCCGCATGCGGGAGAATCGCTCGCGGAATCCCACGTTCGCGAACGCCTCCGCGTAAGAATCGTCGTAGCTCGCGTGGATCACGGACGCGCCGTCGGCGATGAGCGGCTCCGTCGCTAGGAGAATCGCGTCGCGAAGCCAGGCCCTCGCTTCCGGGATCACGGAAAAGAAGGTGATCGCGTGCTTCGCCTCCACGAGGGAACTCGTCCCCAGGCGTACGGTGCCCACGATCTTCTCGTTCTCCGCGAGCGCGAAGTACGTCTGCTGCTCCTCCGGCGGGAGTCGCAAATATCGCTCCATGTGGGTCACAAGGTTCGTCGTCGGCAGGTCCGTGCGGCCCGCGACGTACGCGCGCCAGTACCCGTCCGCCTTCGACGAGTCGAGGGGCACGAGCTCGAGACCCGGCATCGGCATCCCCAACGGAACGTGCGGTAAGAACGTTCGCGCCCGTGAAGGTTTAAGACCTCTGGACCGCTTCGAGCCTCGTGGACTTCCAGCTCACCGCCACGCACGAGATGCTCCGGAAGACGGTCCGGGAGTTCGCGGAGCGAGAAATCCGGCCGAAGTCCCTCCACTACGACGAGACCCAAGAGTATCCGATGGAATGGGCGAGGAAGATGGCGGAGCTGGGCCTCCTCGGCATCTTCGTGCCGGAGAAGTACGGCGGTTCCGGATTGGACACGATCAGCTATGCGATCGCGATCGAGGAGCTGTCGTGGGGGGACGCGTCCGCGGGCGTGATCGCGGCGGTGAACAATGGCCTCGTGTGCGAGCCAATCCTGCGGTTTGGGACGGAGGAGCAGAAGCGGGAATACCTGCCGAAGCTCGCGTCGGGCCAGTGGATGGGCGCGTACTGCCTCACGGAGCCCGGCTCCGGATCCGACGCGGTAGCCATGCGGACGACCGCGCGGCTCGTGGACGACGAGTGGGTCCTCACCGGGACGAAGGCGTTCGTGACGAACGCGCTTCATGCGAACCTGCTCGTCGTGTACGCGCGGACGGGGAAGGACAAGCACGACATCAGCGCGTTCCTCGTGCCGAAGCCGGCGAAAGGGCTCGTGGACCTGAAAAAGGAGAACAAGATGGGCATCCGCGCGAGCGACACGATGATGCTCGGGTTCGAGGACGTGCGAATCCCGAAGGAGAACCTGATTGGGACGCAAGGGAAGGGATTCAACATCGCGCTCGCCACGCTGGACGGAGGTCGCATCGGAATCGCCGCGCAGGCCCTGGGCATCGCGCAGGCCGCGTACGACGAGGCCGCCAAATACGCGAAAGAGCGCGAGGCGTTCGGACAACCGATCGCGAACTTCCAAGCAATCCGGTTTAAGCTCGCGGATATGGCGATGGAGATTGAGGCCGCCCGTCTCCTCATGTACCGCGTCGCGTGGATGCACGATCAGGGCGTCCGACACACGTACGAGTCATCCGTCGCGAAGCTGTTCGCGAGCGAGGCCGCGCACCGCGCCGTGGACCAGGCCGTGCAGATCCATGGCGGCTACGGATTCATCAAGGACTACCTCGTCGAGAAGCTGTACCGCGACCAGCGGATCACGGAGTTGTACGAGGGCACGAGCGAGGTCCAGCGGATCGTCATCTCCCGCCACGTCCTCGGGTGACCGCGGGATGACGGAGATCCTGTACTTCCCCTCCGCCGACGCGTGCTACCTCCGCGAGTTCGACGGCCGCATCGTCGAGCGGGGGCCTGACCACGTCGTCCTCGACCGCACTCTCTTTTACGCGGAGGGCGGCGGGCAACCGTGGGATACGGGCGTGCTGCGGTGGGACGGCGGGGAGGCGAAGGTGCACAAGGTCACGAAGGAGAAGGGCGTCGTGAAGCACTACGTGGACCGTATGCCGGAGCGGGACGAGGTGCACGGGATCGTGGATTGGGGACGGCGGTACGCCCACATGCGGTACCATACCTCGCAACACCTGATGTCCGGCGTGGTGTGGAAGATCTACGGGGCCCGGACCGTGGGAAACCAGCTGTACACGGACCGGGCGCGCGTCGACTTCCAGCCGGCGAACTTCACGCCCGAGGATCTGAAGCGGATCGAGGACGAGTGCAACCGGGCGATTGCGGAGGCCCTTCCTGTGACGATTTCCGAGGAAGACCGCGTGAAGATTGAGAACGAAATCGGGGACCGGTCCCTCGTCGACCTCATCCCGAAGCACATCACGCGGCTCCGCGTCGTGAAGGTCGGCGATCGGGACTACACGCCGTGCGGGGGCACGCACCTACGGACTGCGTCGGAGATCGGACGCGTCCGCATCCTCGAACGGCGCAGCAAGGGGAAGGAGACGGACCGGATTACGTACGTCCTCGAGTCTCCTCAGGAATAGTTCCAGCGCCCAGCGAGGCACCGTTCGCACGGGCAGTCCGGCTCACAGCAGAATCGGCAGACCCCACAGTGCTCGCACATGTCCGCCGTGCCGAAGTGGCCTCCGCACCCGGGACACTCGAACATCAGTCCCCCCGGGACGACCCATTCGGCGGGAGACCCCTTGAACCTTGCGTTCTACTTGGCGGCTTGGGTCGCGTCCCCCGTCGCACGGGCGGACGCACGGCGCTGCTCCCCCACGGGATCCCGGGCGAGCAACATGAGGAGGCCGGCGATCGTCACAAACGCGGCCGCGACCATGAACGGATAAATCGTCACGCGGCCCGCGACCATCGTGAGTTCGAGGATCGCCGCCAAGAGGACGGGGCCGAGCAGGAACCCGAGATCTCCGAGGGTTCGATACAATCCCATGGAGGTGCCCATGACCTCCCTCGGCGTGAGGTCCGTCGTCCACGCGGCGAGCGGCCCGTGGAGGCCGAGCACCAAGCCGTAGACAAACATGACGGGGATCGCGCTCGAGAGGTCGCGTGTGAAGAAGAGGAAGGGCGAGATGATGCCCGCCAGCACGAGGGACGTGACGAACGGGAGCTTGCGGCCGACCCGGTCTGCAATGAGGCCGCTCGGGTACAGGGTGAGGAGCGTCGCGAACGCGTTCGTCGTGATCAGCACGCCCGTGAACGTAATCGCCAGCGTTTCGCTGACGCCCCAGTTGAAGTGGATGAACAGTGGGATGACCGTCGAGATGAGCCCGGCGCGGAGGAAGAACGCGCCCATCGTGCCGACGTTCACGAGGACGTAGGAGCGGTCCGAGAGGAGGCGACGCACGGCGGCCATGTCTACCCGGCCGCCCGTCGTCCGCCCGGGCTCTGGTTCGAAGCCGAACGTGATGAGCATCATCCCGACGCACGCGAGGAGCGCGTACGCGGCGAACGGCGAGCGGATGCCCCACGCGAGCACGACGATGCCTCCGAGCACCGGACCGACGATCTGTCCGATGAGGAGGGCGTTCACGTACAGGCCCATGTACCGACCGCGCCGCTCCGGGGGCGCCGCCTTCGCGAGCGCCGCGAGGGACGACGTGACGTAGAACGCGCTGCCAATCCCCTCCGCGACGCGCACCGCGAGCAGGACCCAGTAGTTGAACGCGACGACCGCGATCGCGGACGTGATCGCGATGAGGGCGAGCCCCGTCATCATCATCCGGCGGTTCCCGAACCGATCGCCGAGCGCGCCCGCGGGGAGGTCGAGGAACACGCGCGCGGTCGGCAGGGCGCCGACGAGCACTCCGGCGAGGAACGCGGTCGCGCCGAGATGGAGGCCGTACTGGGGGAGCGCGGGGATGATGATCGCGATGCCGATCATCACGAGGAACACGGTGCCGGACAGGACGGCGACCGTGCGGCGAAGGGACTGCACGGAGCGGCCGGGACGAATCCCTCCTTTAAAAAGGTTGGTTGTCAGAGATCAACCGCGCGCGCGCCGTCCCACACCTTCCGCGCGCCTTTCTCCGCCGCGGGGATGAGGAGGTCGCGCTTCGACTTCGTGGGGATGATGTAGTACTCCTCCGTCGCGCCGGACTCCGAGATAAACACGAGCTTGAGCTTGCCGCCTTCCATCGGCTCCCCGGTCTCCGGGTTCAGGTAGTTGTACCGCACGTACCGCCCGCGGTCGATCAGGGACCGGACCTCGATCTCGCCCTTCTTCGTGCGTGTGAGGACCTCTTCCGGGAATTTCATCGGGACCGCCAAGAGGTCATGGCGTCCGCAGCACGTAACCTTTGGCGGTGGTCGCTCAGTCCGGGGTGTGAGCCGCGCGGCGTCTCACCCGCCAAACGGCCGTGGCGGCGGCAACGGCGACGAAGGCCGCGGAGATGAGGACGGGAGTCCAAGAGACGGGCGGCGCGCGCACCACGGTCGCATCCGTCGGCGTCCCCGCTCCGTGCGCGGACATCAACGCGTCGAAGTTAGGGGACCGCACGAGAAAAGTCTCGCCGACATTGAAGGCGTCTGGCCAGTACACGATGCCTGGCATGCTGTCCCGCGGCGCGTAATACCAGAGGTCGGTCGGATGCCGAAGGGCGGCGTCCCAGTACATGACGACCCGGTAGTCCCACGCCGCCGGCTTCGCGAACCCCGGCACTACCGCGACATTCGGTCCGTACAAGGCGTCGATGAGCGCGACGAGATTCGGCTCCGCTTCGAGGACCGCGATTTGCTCGCCCGTGTCCACGCGCTCCACAATCGCCTTGAACGGCACTTTCGCGGCGGCGGGCGGCGGTACGAGTGCAACGAAGACAAGGATTGCGAGGGCGAGCGCCAAGAGGACGGTTCGTCGCATCCGTGGTAAAACGACGCACGGAACCTTAAGGATTGCCCGACGGTGGGGGCGGTCGTTCGAACAGGACCTCGCCCCCGTACTCGATCCGGACGACCTTGTAGTACGGGATCGTCGCCGTGGCGGTGCTGAAGTAGCGGCGCCCGAGTTCCGTGATTTCGTCGCCACCTATCGCCTTCACGTCGTTCGCCGTCCGCCCACGGACCCACACGGACGCCTTCGCAAGGTCGCGACCCTCGCGCCACTTGAGCTCGTTGAGCACCTCGCGCGCGGTCCGCACGATGCGGGCATCGAATCCGCGCCACAAGTCGCCTTCGGTCGCGTCCGCGACGGGAGAAAGGGTCAAGTCCCGCAGGCCGATGCCTCGGCGTGGTCGAATACCCCGCGCCCGTGAAGGCGTTGCTCGACGCGGCGGGCGCCGCGGCGGGGGACCGCGTCCGCGTGACCGCGGAGGGCCGCGCGTACGAGGGCGTCGTCATGCCCCACACGGAGTTCAGCGGCGCGGACATCCTCGTGCTCAAGCTCGACAACGGGTACAACGTCGGCATCCCCACGTCGAAAGGCGCTCGCGTCGCGCTCGTGGAGAAGCGTGCACGTGCCGCCCCGAAACGGACGCCTCCGCCCCCCACGCCTGGGAAGCCGACGGTCGCGGTCCTCGGGACGGGGGGCACGATTGCGAGCTACGTGGACTACCGGACGGGCGCCGTCCACCCCGCGGTGACCGCGGAGGAGCTCGTGTTCTCCGTCCCCGAGCTGCTCGACGCGTGCAACGTGCGCGCCCGGGTGATTTACAGCGTCTACAGCGAGAACTTGACCGCGAAACAGTGGCAGGAGTTGGCGGTGGAGGCCGCCAAGGAGCTCAACGGCGGCGCGGACGCGGTCATCATCCCGCACGGCACGGACACGCTCCACTTCACGAGCGCCGCGCTCGCGTTCATGCTGAAGGGGCTCACGGGGCCCGTCGTGATCGTCGGCAGCCAGCGGTCGAGCGATCGGCCGAGCAGCGACGCCGCGTTCAACCTGATGTGCGCCGCGAGGCTGGCGGCGGAAAATGTGGGGGAGGTCGTCACGTGCCTCCACGGGGAGACGGGGGACGTCGCGTGCGACGTGCTCCGCGGGACGAAGGTGCGGAAGATGCATTCCTCGCGCCGCGACGCGTTCAAGCCGATCAACGAGCGACGCCTCGGGTTCGTGGTCGCGGACGGCAAGGTGACGTGGGAGCGCCCCGTGCGGCCGCATGAGAAAGGACCCGCGCGCGCGGAGACGGGGATGGACCCCGATGTTGCGCTCGTCCACTTCTTCCCCGGGATGAAGGCGCGCCATCTCGCGGCGATCGCGGAGGACAGCCACGGCATCGTGATCGCGGGGACGGGGTTAGGTCACGTGAGCGACGAACTTATGGCTCCGATCCGGAAGGCGATCGCGGACGGGAAGGCCGTCGTGATGACGACGCAGTGTCTCAACGGTCGCGTGGGGCTCCGCGTGTACGACAAGGGGCGCGACCTGCTCGCGGCGGGCGTCATCCCGGGCGAGGACATACTCCCGGAGGTCGCGATGGTGAAACTCATGTGGGTCCTCGCGCGCACGAAGGAACCGGAGGAGGTGCACGAGCTCATGACGACGAATTTCGCGGGGGAGATCAATCCCGCAATTTCGCTCGACGAGTACGTGTTTTGATGGCGCACCTGTTCGCCTACGGCCACCTCCTCAACCGGGACAAGGTGCGGGAACTCCTCGGCCGCGTCCCGCGTTCCCGGCCCGCGGCGCTCCGCGGATACCGCCGCGGCGCGCATCCCGGGGGCCCGTGGCTCGTCGCGGAACCCGACCCCGTCGCACACATCGAGGGCCAGCTGCTCGAAGGCCTCAGCGAAGGGGAGCTCGACCGACTGGATCGATACGAGGGGGTCCCCGAGGCCGTTCGAACCGAAGGAGGACCGAAGGAGGACCGAAGGAGGTTCGAAGCGAAGGGCC
>JACQPO010000032.1 GCA_016207545.1 Methanobacteriota archaeon
ATGTGGACTATGTAGCGGAGGGTCATCTCGATCCACGACTCCCCCGGAAGCATGTGGACCGTCGGCGTCTTGGAGATCTCGTACGTGAGCGGGATGTCCTTCATCCGCTCCTTGTATTCCCGCACGAGCCTGCGCATCGTCTCCGTCCCAATCACCTCGTCTGCGATCTTCGAAAGGAGCTCCTTCACAAACTTCCAATCCCCCTCGAACGCAACTGGCACCGTAATCTCGTCCCAGATGTACGGGAGGTCCTTCGAGTAGTTGTGCACGGGCTGTTCAAGGATGGAGTTCGGAATCGTGACGAGGCGATCGGAGGGCTGGTCCGCCTTCACCCACTCCCCGCCGAACTCGAGGAGCGTCGTCGACAGGATGTCGATGTCGAGGACGTCGCCCTTCACTAGACCGACCTAGACGCGGTCCCCCGCCCGGTACAAGTGGCGGCTCGTGAGCCACAGCCAAGCAGCGAACGAGAGGATGGGCCGCTGGAGGACGAACGTGATGCCGAAACCGATAAGGCCGCCCGCGAGGACGACGTTCGACAAGTCCCGCGCGAACACCGCCAAGACCGCGACGAACGCGACGAACCAGACGATGTACAAGACGACCTTGCTCCATACGTACCGTTCCCGTGACTCCTCGAGGGCACGGAGACCCCGCCGGAGGACGAGGATGAGGACGCGCGCGACGAGCACGATGAGGATCGCAATCAGGATGCGGAGGAGCCAGTCCAGAAACCCCGCCTACAGGTCGCGGAGGACCGCGCCGAGGTCCGGCGCCTGTGCGGACACGAGGTACAAGAGGCCGAGGACGACCACGGCCGCCAGGACCGCCCAGAGGACGCCGGACCCCCGTTTCGCCTCCACCATCGCGACGGGGACGCAGGGCGGCCATATAGCGATGGCGCCAACCTTTTTGACGGCGGTCCGCATCGAAGGACCGTGGACACAAGGGAGGTCCTGCCCGGCATCCACGCGACCCGGGACTACGCGTTATGGTTCGAGCGCAATCGAACCCTCGTCATCAGCGATCTCCATCTGGGCTACGAAGGAGCCCTCCAAGAGGCTGGCGTCGCAATCCCCCGCCGCCAAAAGGGCATCATGCTCGAGCGGCTCGACCGGCTGCTCCAGAAGTACGAGCCAGAGAAGGTCATCGTGGACGGGGACTTCAAGCACGAATTCTCCCGGAACCTCGAGGACGAGTGGAAGGACGTGCAGGACGTGCTCGATTTCCTGTATAAACGGACCGTGCCAATCCTCGTCCGCGGGAACCACGACAATTACCTGATGCAGATCCTCTCGAAGAAGGGACTCGACCTCCACCGGAAGTGGGAACTTGGCGGCTTCACGCTCGTCCATGGCCACGACGACCCCGGGGTGTCGGGTCCGCTCGTGCTCGGGCACGAACATCCCGCCGTAAAGCTGCGGGACACCGTCGGTGCGACGTTCTCCCTCCCCGCGTTCGTCGTGCAGCGCGACCTGATCCTGCTGCCTGCGTTCTCCCCGCTCGCACTAGGCGTCGACGTCACGGAGCGGCCGAAGATGTCCCCGCTGCTCCAGAACCGAGACCTCTCGGAGGCGCACGTGTACGCAATCGACGACGCGCTCGGCCTCATGGACTTCGGTCGCGTGCGGGACCTCGAGCGGGCGCAGCCGTAGTCTACTAGGCCTTCGGGTCCGGAGCCACGGAGACCTCCGCCCCCTCCGGCGCGGGCTTCGGGATCATCATGAGGTACTTCCGAAGGAGGGGTGCGGGCAGAACGCTGACGATGACCATCACGAGGACGATGATGGAGAACAGGTCCGGGCCGATCACGCCCGCCTGCTGCGCGACGAGCGCGATGATTAGTCCGACCTCCCCGCGCGGGACCATGCCGTAGCCAACCGCCAAGCTCTCCGCCTTCGACATCCCCGCCCATCGCGCGGGCAAGCCGCACCCGATGAGCTTCGTGACGAACGCGACCGCGAGGAGGACGATGCCGAACAGGAGGAGGTCGGAGGTAATCGTCCAGACGTTCACGAGCAGGCCGAGGGAGATGAAGAAGACGGGCGTGAACACCGCGCCGAGGAACGCGACTCCCTCGTGGAAGTCCTCCCGGAGGGGCGTGTTGCTGAACATCGCACCCGCGAGGAACGCACCGATGACCGCGGACAGACCGATCGCCTCGGACATGAACGCGGCAAAGAACGCGACCGCCATCGCCACCATGAACCCCGCGTGGGTCAGCCCGACCTTTAGCCCGCGCGCTTGGGTCCACGTCACGAGCCGCCCGAAGTATCGGGTGCCGATGTACATCGCGAGAACGATGAACGCAATCGAAACGCCGAGCAGGTAGAGGATGCTCAGGATGTCGACGGCCCCGCCGGCGACGCCGAGGGAGATCGACAGGACGAGAAGGCCGAGGATGTCGTCCACGATCACCGCGCCCATGATCGTGCCGGCCACTTCCGTGCGAATCATGCCGAGCTCGAGGAGGACCGCGGCGGCAATCGCCGTGCTCGTCGCAACGAGGGTCGCGCCGACGAACGTAGCCATGACGAATCGAGGGGTCTCCGCCGTCCCTACCATGAGGCTGTCGTTCGGGACCATGAAGAACGCGGTGAGGAAGCCGAATGCCCAGGGCAGGACCACGCCGCCAATCGCCACCGCGATGTTTCTTTTCTGGTAAATCGCCCGAACGTCTGTCTCTAGGCCGATGAGGAACAGGAGGAAGATCGCGCCCAGATTCGCGAAGATCGTGATGAGCACAGGGTCGAAGAGGGTCGGCCCGACCGAGGGCGGCGGGCCGCCGTGGACGATGTACCCGAGGATCGACGGACCGAGCACGACGCCGATACCAATCTCCCCGATGATCGTCGGCTGGTTGAACCGCTTGATGATGAAGTGGCTCGCGACGGCGACGGACAACAAGATCGTGAGCTGGAGGAAGACCTCCTCGGCGGCGGCCGCCACGAATTCCTGTAAGGACGGAGCGCGAATAAAGATGCCTCCGGAAACCGCGATGCGTACCGTCGTGTGGCAACCTTTATAGACCGCGCGGCGTGTTGGTTGGCGGGATTCGTATGGCGGAAAAGACCACGTTGTCCGTAATCAAAGCGGACGTTGGCAGCGTCGCGGGCCACCAAGTCGTTCACCCGCGCCTCATCGAGACCGCGAGGGCGTCGCTCAAGGAGGCAGTCTCCCTCGGCGTCATCGAGGACTTCTACGTCACGCACGCGGGGGACGACCTCCAACTGATCATGACCCACCGACGGGGCGTCGACAACCCGAAAATCCACGAGACCGCGTGGCTGACGTTCCAGAAGTGCACGGAGGTCGCGAAGGAACTCCACCTGTACGCCGCGGGGCAGGACCTCCTCGTGGATGCGTTCGCCGGAAACGTGCGCGGGCTGGGGCCGGGCAGCGCGGAAGTCGAGATGGTCGAGCGTCCGGCGGAGCCCGTCGCGATCTTTATGATGGACAAGACGGAGCCGGGCGCGTTCAACCTCCCCATCTTCCGCATGTTTGGGGACCCGTTCTGCTCCGCGGGCCTCGTGATCGACATCGCGATGCATGCGGGCTTCCGCTTCGAGGTGTGGGACATCGAATCCCACCAGCGGATCTTCCTGAACTGCCCCGAGGAGATGTACGACCTCCTCATGTTTATCGGCTCGAAGGGCCGCTACGTGATCAAGCGCGTGTACGCGCGGAGCGGAAAGGTGCCGAAGGACGAGGCGGTCGCGTGCATGAGCACGGACAAACTGTCCCAGATCGCGGGGAAGTATGTGGGAAAGGACGACCCCGTCGCGATCGTCCGCGCGCAGTCCGGGCTGCCGGCGATGGGCGAGATCCTCGAGGCGTGGGCCTGGCCGTTCCTCGTCTCCGGGTGGAACCGCGGCTCCCACAACGGTCCCGTGATGGTCGTCGGCCAGAGCGCGAACCGCACCTCGCGGTTCGACGGGCCGCCGCGGTGCTTGGGCCTCGGCTTCCAACTCGCGGACGCGACCCTCGTGGGCCCCGTCGACCTGTTCGAGGACCCGGCATTCGAGCCGGCGCGCCGCGAGGCGGCGGAGCTCGCGGACTATATGCGCCGCCACGGGCCGTTCGAGCCTCACCGGCTGCCGATGGACGAGATGGAGTACACCACGATGCCCGAGCTCATGGAGAAGCACAAGGGCAAGTGGGAGAGCGTGCGGTAACCGGCTCTGGGTCCTCGTACACCGTTGTGTCGATCGGGCCGAGGAATGACCGCACGTCGAACCGCAGGCTCAAGGGTGTCAGATCGAAGAAAAGCTTAAGCCCCTCCATTTCGCTCGTGGGAGCAAGGGGGCGTCGATGTGTTGGGCGAGATGATCGGCGAAGTCCATGGAAAGGTGGGCCCGGCGGGGGTTCTCGACGAGCACGGCGTAGCCGAGGTTTCTGGGCAGGAAAGCGGGAAGATCTTGGGAATGGAAGTGACGAATTGGCTGACGTTCAGGGCCGTCCCAAGGCCCGACGGAACCCTTTGGGGCGAGGGCCAGGGAACGTTGACCACGACAGAAGGGGAATTCGTCAAGTGGAAGAGTCAAGGCCTCGGGTGGGAGGCGCGCGGAAACGTAACGAGCTGGCGGGGGGCCCTGTACTTCCAGAACGCATCCTCGAAATTGGCGCGTCTCCTGAAGACGCCGGCGGTGTACGAATACGAATGCGATGAGAACGGGAACACCCACATGAAGCTCTGGGAATGGAAGTAGAACTCCACTTTCAGATCTCCGACTAGGTGCGTCGCCACGGTCCGTTGGAGCCCCACCGGCTCCCCATGGACGAGATGGACCATACGACCATGCCCGAGCTCATGGAGAAGCACAAGGGCAAGGGGGAGGATGTCCGGTGGTCACGTCCCGCACGAGGACCCTGTAGGCTCGGATTTCCACTCCCGGTCCTCTGCGGATTTCCCGCGGTGGGCCGTCCTGCTTCTGTCCGTCTTTCGAGAGCGGCTTTAAAGGCTCTTCTGCTCAGTACCCACTCCACTTCAACTCTATATCAATTCCATACCAACCTCGCTTCAACCTCGTTTCAACCTCGTTTCTGCCCTCTCCCTCGGCCCGATTCGTCCCTCGTGCGGAGAACCTTCGAATCGGATGCAGAAGCCGATGCCGCATGGACTGGCCCCGGGGCTCCGTCGGCCTCGCGCACGGACGTGCCGGTACACTGAACCGGTTGCACCCGTACGCAAGAGACATAGGATTTATGGACACGGCGGCCGCTCCCCGCGGACCATGCTCGCGGACATCGAGATCGCACAGGCGGCGTCGATGCGGCCGATTGCGGACGTGGCCGCGGACGTCGCCCTGCGGCGGGAAGACCTCGTCCCGCGGGGCGAACACATCGCGAAAGTCCGCCTGGATGCGGTCGATCGCGCGCAACGGTCGCGCCGCGGCCGGCTCGTGCTTGTGACGGGCACGACGCCGACGCGGCTCGGGGAGGGGAAGACCCTCACGTGCGTCGGGCTCGGCCAGGCGTTCTGGCGGCTCGGGGTCAAGGGCGTCGTCGCGATCCGGGAGCCGTCCCTCGGCCCCGTATTCGGCACAAAGGGCGGCGCCGCCGGAGGCGGATACTCACAGGTGCTCCCGATGGAGGACATCAACCTCCACTTCACCGGGGACATCCACGCGGTGAGTGCCGCGAACAACCTGATTGCCGCCGTGCTCGACGCCCACATCTTCCATGGGAACGAGCTCGACATCGACCCGACCCGCGTACAGCTGCCGCGGTGTGTCGACATGAACGACCGGCAGCTCCGGAACATCGTCACGGGGCTCGGCGGGAAGCGGCACGGGGTCCCGCGGGAGGACGGCTTCATCATCACCGCCGCCACGGAGGTCATGGCGATCCTGTGCCTCGCGGAGGGGATCAGGGACCTGAAGGCGCGAATCGGCCGCATGCTCGTCGCGTTCGACCGCCGGGAGGCGCCCGTGAGCGCGGAAGACCTGTACGTCCACGGGGCCGCGACGATCCTCCTGAAGGACGCGCTCATGCCGAACCTCGTCCAGACGACGGAAGGAACGCCCGCGCTCGTCCACGGCGGCCCGTTCGCGAACATCGCCCACGGCCACAGCTCCGTCCTCGCGGACCGCCTCGGCCTGGGGATCGGCGACGTCGTCGTCACGGAGGGCGGCTTCGGCGCAGACCTCGGCTCGGAGAAGTTCGTCGACCTCGTGTGCCGCCAAAGCGGGCTGTGCCCGGACGCGGCCGTGCTCGTCGTAAGCGCGCGGGCACTCAAGCGAGAGGGCGGGGCGAGGCGGAGGGAACTGGAGACGGAAAACGTCGCGGCGCTCGAAAAGGGGTTCGCGAACCTCGACGCGCACCTGCGAATCTTGCGGACGCTCGGGCTCCGCGCCGTCGTGGCGGTGAACCGCTTCCCCGCGGACACGGACCGGGAGATCGACGTCATCGTCGACCACTGCGCGGACGAAGGGATGAAGGCCGCCCCGCACACGATGCACGCGGAAGGCGGGCGCGGGGGCGTGGAGCTAGCGCGCCTCGTGCTGGGGGCCGCGAACGAGGGGCCGTGCGACATGCGGCCCGCGTACCGGGACCAGGACCCTTTCACGGAAAAGGTCGCGAAGGTCGCCACGGAAATCTACGGGGCGGGGGACGTGAAGTACGACGCCGCGGCCCTCGAGGACTTGGAACGGCTTCGGAACGCGGGGCTCGACCATCTGCCTGTGTGCATCGCGAAGACGCAGTTGTCCCTGTCGGACGACGAGACGTTGCGCGGCGCGCCAAAGGGTTGGACGTTGGAGGTCCGCGGCGTCCGCGCGAGCGCGGGGGCGGGATTCCTCGTCGTGTTGGCGGGGGACATCATGCGGATGCCCGGGCTGGGCAAGGAGCCGGCGGCGCTTCACATGGACATCGACGAGCACGGCCGGATCAAGGGGCTGTTCTGATTCCCTCAGCGCTGCTGCCGCGCGCCTGCCGCCTCCACAATCACGAACAGGAGGCCGACGCCCCAGACGAGGAGCGCGAAGAAGAAGGCAGGGCTGACGTTCGAGGCGAGCTGGGACTCCACGCCCCACAGGGAGACGATGACTGCCAGAAACCCGAACAAGAGGCCGAGATGTCCCAGTACGGGCGAATGCAGCATGAGCCGCGAACCTACGCGCTGCGTCATAAGAGTTTCCGAACGTTCTTAACCCGACGGCGGCATGGCGGGCCGTGCGCACGCCGTTCCTCCTCGTGAACTTCAAGGCGTACCCCGAGGCGCTCGGCCCGAAGGCGGTCGAGCTC
>JACQPO010000033.1 GCA_016207545.1 Methanobacteriota archaeon
CCAGCCCGACATAGACGAGCGCAATCCAGTAGGACGGGACGTACTGGTGGGTCGACCGTTCCGTCAGGGTCTCCAGCAGCTGCACTGCTCGGTCCGTCTGGCCCGCGGAGGCACACGCGTGCCCGAGCATCGCCAAGGAAATCGTGCTGGCGTCGGACAGCGCTACCGCCTGTTCCAGTTCCGTAATCGCCTCCGTGAACATGCCTTTCTGCAGGTAGGGTCTCCCGAACCAAAGGTGCGCCTGCACGAACGTCGGATCGAGTCCCACGGCCGTCCGGTACTGTTCGATCGCACGATCGTATTGACGGGACAGATACAGCACGTGCGCCAGGCCTGTGTTGATGGACAAGGAGAGCGGGTCGAGCCCGCGGGCGCGCTTCATCTCCGCAATCGCCTCGTCGAAACGCGCCATCGCCTTTAGGTAGTCCGCGTAGAACTGATGGGCGGGCGCATAGTTCTGGTTGAGCTCGATCGCCCGTCGGAACTCCTTCTCCGCCCCGGACCAATCCCAATCGTACTGGAACTTGACCACGCCGAGCGAGGTGTGTGCTTCCGCCAGCCCCTCGTCGATCTCCAGGGCCTTCTCCGCCGCCGCCCTCGCCTTGGGGAACGCGTCCCGCGGGGGCAAGAACTCGAGGAGCGCCGAGACCGCGTGGGAGTCGGCGAGGCCCGTGTATGCGGGGGCATAGGACGGATCCTGGTCGATGGCCTGTTCGAAGCATTCGACCGCCTTCTTCAGTCCCGGCTCCGTCCTCGTGTTCAGGAAGAAGCGGCCCTTCAGGTACAGGGCGTACGCCTCGAGCTTCTGCGTGGCCCTTCGCTCGATTTCACTCGTCTCGCCTCGCAGGATCCGGACCTTCAGGGCTTTCGCAATCCGTCGCGCGATGTCCCTCTGAATCGCGAAGACGTCCTCCAGGTCACGGTCGTACTCCTCCGACCAGAGGTGCTCCTCGCTCCTCGCGTCGACGAGTTGCACGGCGATCCGGATCTTGTTCCCGGACTTGCGGACGCTTCCCTCCAGGATCGTCCCAACGTTGAGTTCTTTGCCGATCTCCACGATGGACTTGGGGCTCCCCTTGTATCGAATCACGGACGTGCGGGCGATGACCCGCAGGACCGCGATTCGAGAAAGCGTCGAGATAAGCTCGTCCGTCATGCCGTCCGTGAAATACTCGTCCTTCGGGTCCTGGCTGATGTTTGCGAGAGGCAGGACCGCAATCCGGCGATCGTTCCGCGACCCGTCCTTCGCGAAGGTCCCCGAAACGTCGTCCCGACCCGCACCCATGGCGGAATCTACACTCGGTTCCCGCCAAGGCGCGGCCAGACCATTAAAGCTTGGTGCGTCGGTCGCTCGAGGATCGAATAATACACGAGAATCGGGGTCCCCCGAGGAGCTAGGCCAATCGGTGCATCCGGGCGAGATCGGCTGCGAACGGACGGAGCTCTTCGGGCACCGCCATCCCCAGGAGGGCATCCTTCAAGCTGAGGCCCCGGTCCTTCTTCTCCTTCCAGACGAGGGAGTTGAACGCCACGAGTTTGGCGGTGAGGTCGCGCAAAGCTTCATTCACATCCCGCGGCTGCGGGAGCATCTCCGCGTGAACCGAGCCCCCGTACATCTCGCCCCAGATCTTGTGCGTGACGAACGGCGTGATTGGCGCGAGGAGTTTCAACACGTCCCGCAGGACGGTATGGAGCGTCCATCGCGCGCCCGTGTCGCCCTCGTACGCGCGGGCCTTCGCCATCTCGACGTAGTGGGGCGCGAACACGTTCCATATGAAGTCCCGCACGCGGTTCGCCGCCACGAAAAAGTTCATGTCTTCGTGCGCGCCACGGCATACGGCAATCAGGTCGTTCAGCTCAGCAAGGATCCACTCGTCCGTGGGTAGGAGCTTGCCCTCGCGCGGCTCCTCGAACGAGGAGATGAACCGCGCGACGTTCCACAGCTTGCTCAGGAACTTCCGGGAACCACCAACCTTCTCCTCCGTGATGCGGAAGTCGTCCCCGGGGCCCGTCTCGGCCGCCGCGAAGAACCGGATCGCGTCCGCGCCGTACTTCTCGACCAACGGCTCAACCGGCAGGTAGTTCCCCAACGTGCGATGCATCGCACGGCCGCGGGCGTCGAGGCCCATGCCGTGGATGAACACGTGCTCGAAGGGCTTCTTGCGGAGCACGAGCCACGACTTCAGCGTCGTGTAGTACAGCCACGTGCGGACGATGTCTCGGCCCTGGGGGCGCAGGGAGCACGGGAAGTTCCGCTCGAAGAAGGCACCGTCGCGCAGGTACCGCGTGACCCAGAGGTTCGAGTTGCTCGAGTCCATCCACGTGTCGAACACGCGGTCCTCCCCGCGGAACTCCGTGCCCCCGCACTTCGGACACGTCTCGAAGGGGGCAGGGTCCTTCCACGGTCGGTAGTACGGGCCTGGCTCCGGGACGAGGATCTCCCCGCACGACACGCAGTACCACAGCGGGATTTCCGTGTGGTAATACCGGCGGCGCGAGATCGGCCAGTCGATCGTCAGGGAATTCATCCAGTTGAGTAGGATCTGGCGATGGCGGGCCGGATGGAACGTCATGTCCTCTGCGAGCGTGCGCAGGTTCTCGCGGAACTCGAGCTGCTTCAGGTACCACGCCTCCGAGGGGATGAACTCCACGGGCGTTCGGCTCCGCTCGCACAGCGGGGTCATGTGCTGGATCGACTCGACCTTCTCGACGAAACCCTGCGACCGCAGGTCCGCGAGGATCCGTTCGCGCGCTTCCTCGACGGTGAGCCCGGCGTACACGCCGGCGGCCTGTGTGACGTGCCCGTCCTCGTCGATTGCCTTCACGGGCTCCAGCTGGAGTTCGCGGAACAGGCGGACGTCGACCATGTCCCCGTAGGAGCAAATCATCGCCGCCCCGCTGCCGAACTCCATCTTCGCGTCCGGGTGTGCCCGGACGAGGGCGAGCTGGCCGAAGATCGGGACGACCGCCTTCTTGCCGACGGCGCCGCGCCACCGTTCGTCGTCGGGATGCACGATGACCGTGCGGCACGCGGGCAGGAGCTCCGGCCGCGTCGTCGCGATCGTGATGGAACCGCCCTCCTTCAGGGGGAACCGGATCTTCACGAGCTTCGAGGGGGTCTCCTCGTAGACGATGTCCGCCTCCGCGAGGGTCGTCCGACAGTACACACAGTAGAAACTCGGCCGCTCCCCTCGATAGAAGTACCCTTTCTGGAAGAGGTCGAGGAAGATCGCCTGGCTGTACGCGCGATAGTCGTCCCGATCCGTGTAGTAGACGTCCGACCGGTCCATCGACATGCCCATCCGACGGACGATCTCCAGGATCCCCTGCCCGATCCGCTCGATCTCCGCGCGGCACGTCGCGATGAACTCTTCCCGATCCCACTCGTGAAGGGGCTTCCGGTACTTCTTCTCGACCGTCCGCTCGATGTTGATCCCGTTCCGGTCGAGGCCGAACGGGAACAGGACCGCCCGGCCGAGCATCCGCTGTGCCCGCGCGACCATGTCGATCATCGTGTAGCCGATGACCGCGCCGGGATGCCAGTCTCCGCTCGGGTAGGGTGGCGGCGTGTCGATCACGTAAACGGTCTTGCCGCCGCCCGCCTCGAATCGGTGCGGCTTCTCGCGGTCCCACCGCTCGAGGACCTCGAACTCGAACGCGAGGTCCCATTGCTTCTCCTTGAGTCGCGGCTCGGCCATGCTGGGCGAGGGTCAGAGGGTCGTCTCATAAAAAGCTTGGCGGAGCGAAACCCTCGACCATCCACCGAGCCGTCAATGTGGGCGGGGAAAATGCTAGACGAGAAACGGTTGAAATCCTGATGGTGAAGCTCACCGAAACGTGTGGGAAACTGCGGAAGCGGCATGTGCCCTCGTGGGTTCCCCACATTCAGAGCCAGAGATCTCGTGCATCCACCCGAGAAGATTCTCACGGACTGGGAAGAACAAGCACTGCGATCGATAAAGTTGACCGACGCCGGTCGGTCAGCCCTCAGGAAAGGAATCGCCAACGCCACCGCAACGGCGTTCTTCGACTGGTTTGCCTTGATCGATGCCGTTGATGATCCGCGGTCGGCGCATCACGACGAGGTTCGGCTCGCGATGGAATGACGCCGGGTGGTCCGACCGTTCCGTCCCACCCCATGCTCCATGACGAATTCTTCGAACACTACCGGAAGTTCAAAGAACTCGCGGAAACTACCCGGGACGGACGACGGCGGTGACCGTCATGCCTCACTCGATGTACCGCAGGGCCTCCGCTGGCGGCAACTTCGCCGCGCGGAGCGCGGGGCCGGCGGTCGCGAGGAGCGTAGCGACGAGCCCGATGGCGGCGACCGCCGCCAAATGGAGCACGGGGATCGTGAACACGGCGATGCTCGCGAAGTAAACGCGATACACGTTGTACGCGAGCACGATGCCCAGCCCCATC
>JACQPO010000034.1 GCA_016207545.1 Methanobacteriota archaeon
GAGTGGAAGCGGCGGAAGGGGGGCGTCCTCGTGTGCCCGTCCTGTGCCGCGGAGATGGATGCCTTTCGGCTCGATTGTTGCGGGCTTCCGATCGGGTCCGATGATTGAGGGCGCCGGAGGGAGTCGATGTCGGAGTCCGTAACGCCTGCGCGGCCGGCCCGCGAACGCCGCGGTCGCGAAAAGGCGCATCCCTTCACAGGTGAATCGTTCGCGGTCGTCACGTGGGAACCGCTTGACTTGAAACAGGCTCTCGTCGTCATCGGGTTCCCCAGCGTCGGACTCGTCGGGACGATCGCCACCGCCCATCTCGCAACCTCCCTGAAGCTTCGCGAGGTCGGTGCCGTCGTGTCGCCGAGCTTGCCGCCCACCGCCGTCGTCCACGAGGGCGTGAGCCGGTCCCCGATCCGGATCTACCTCGGGAACCTGGTGTGCGGGCCCGAGGGCGACTGCCAGCAGCTGTGCGTGGTGCACTCGGACGTCGCCCCCAAGCCGAGCTCGGTGACGTCGCTCGCATTTGCCCTCGTCGCGTGGGCGAAGGAGCAAGGCGCGCGCGGTCTCGTGTGCCTTGAGGGCCTCAACGCCGAGGGGGCGCCCGCGGAGGACATCCCGATCTTCGGGGTCGCCGGGGACGAGGACGGGCGCGAGCTCCTCGGGAAGCTGGGGGTCCAGCCCCTCCAGGATGGACTCCTGACCGGCGTCGGGGGGGTCGCCCTGTACGCGGCGCGCGCCCTCGGCCTCCGTGCCCTGTGCTTCGTCGCGGAGTCGCGAGCCGACTTGCCCGACGCACGGGGCGCCGCGCGTCTCCTCGAGCGGCTTCAGCCCGTCGTGCCCCTCGTGTTGATCGACGAGCGGCCCCTGTATGAGGCGGCGCGCACGTTCGAGGCGGAATTCCGGAAGCAGGCGGAGAAGTCGAAACGGTCAAACGCCGACCTGGCGCGACACGCGGACTTGATGTACGGCTAATCGCGGCGGCTTTGTCGTGCAGGCCCGCATTCCTTCGACCGTGGCCCGCTGGCATCGAGGCGTTCGCGGACCCATGCTGTATTCCACGACCAAAGGGAAATCTAATTATAGTGGCAGGTCATGTATGAACTCACGTTCATTCGAGGCCCCGACCATGTTGGACCGCGACTTCACCCGTGCGAAAGTGGCGTTGCTGAACGCGCTAGCAGACGAGACGCGGCTTCAGATCCTGGATTACCTCCAGCGAAGGCGTGAAGCGACCGTGTCCGAGATCCTGAAGCACGTCGGCCGCGAGCAGAGCGCGATCTCGCATCACCTCGCGTGCCTTCGCTCGTGCGGGCTCGTCTCCACACGTCGCCGCGGGAGGAACATCCAGTACTCCCTGAACGGCAAGGACCGCGTGGGAAAGATCCTCGACTTGGCGGACCGCCACGTAAGCGAAGTCCTGGAGGGCATTCTCGCCTGCCGTGAAGTCGGGGAGTAAGAAGTGGCACGGGCGGGGTCGGCCTCGTGGGGGCCTTTCGCGTTCCTCGCGGGGGCACTCGCGGTCTGTTGCGGCGGTCTCCCCCTCGTGGCCTTGGCGCTCGTCGCTGGCGGCGGTGCGGCTGCCCTGCTGGCGGGCCTGCTGTGGATTGGAATCGGCGGCGCGGTGATGGCGGCCGGATTCGGCTTCTACTACGTGACGCGCCGTACCGGTCATCGGCGGTAGCGGCGTTGCGCAGTCCTTTAGAGGAGGCCCAGCCCCCGGAGCCATCCTCCCAGGCCGAGCCCCGCCACCAAGCTTGCCTCGGAGGCGCTTGGACCAACGTAGGCCAGCGCGAAGTATCCGATCGGCACCGCCATCGCCAGGTGTGCCAACAGCGGTACGACGGGGAACGTCTTGGGAAAGCGGATCATGGGCATCATGACCGGCATCGCGATCATCATCACAAGCCAGACGAAGATCCCCCATCCAAAGGCCAGCGTCCAGGAACCGCGACCGAATAACATTGTGTAGGCGATGCCGTAGCTCGCTCCGTTCACGAAGTGGTATAGGTATCCCACAAGCAGGACAGTTGCCATTTTCGCCCCCTTCTCTCTGAGGGTGGGTCGGAAGACGGCGTCGGCGACCTCGTTGAAAGCCCGCATCGGGATAGGACGCGGTCCCCTCAGGCGTTCCGTCTTGATCGCCAACGCCTCGCGGAGGGAAACGGAATCGGTCCGCGGATTCGTAGGCATGAGTTCGTCTATCGTGCGCATGAGGGCGGCCCTCGAGGCGTCGGGCAACTCGGCGAGGATTCCGACCTGCTCGGACTGAATCTCGAGGCGCGTGTCGGCGGGCAGTGCCGCCAATCCTTTCATCATGCCGCGCATCATGACCCGTCGCCGGATAGGGGAAAGTTGGGCCAGAAACGCCATGCGCTCCCGCAGCAGTGCCGTCCTCCGCTCCCTCGGTTCGGCTGCGAGACGTTGGACCATCTTCGCCATGATGTTTGCCTGAAAGGCGGAGGCCATGCCGAGGATTATGAGGCCGAACATTCGCGGCATGTCCATGGGGAACATGCGCATCTTGACCCCCGTGAGCCGAACGGCGTCGAGGGCGATCGTGGCGAACACCCCTCCCACGGCGCCCCAGACGACGAGGTCGGCGATCGGATCCCGGAGCCAGACGGCGTACGCAAGTAGCGCGCCGAAGGCCGCAAGGGCCGCCAGTCCTTGTGTCCTCACGAATCGAGGGGCGGGATATCCCTTGATGCGATCGAGCATGAGGAGCGCAGTCGGTGCTCCGAGGAGGAAGAAGAGAGGTATCCACAGATGCCACGTCGTCGTCGGGGCGCCTCCTCGCATGAATGATGGTTCATTTATCTACTAAAAGCTTGCCCAACGAACGAGCGGCAAATCTATATATGAATGCATGTTCATCTACCTCCCAATGAACCAAGGACAGGTATGCGATGTATGCGGGACGCCGCTAGAAGGCAAACAGACCACGCGCGCGCGAGGGCTCCTGATGTGCGAGCCCTGCGCAGCCGACGCGGTCGCCGTCGACGACTGTTGTTCTCCGGCACGCGTCGCTGGCCGCTGAGCTTGGGGTGGGCCCTTGGCTGTCGTATCGTCCATCCCGGCGCCCCAGACTGCCCGTGAGACCTCGGAGACGCGTTCCAACGAACAGGTCGATTCCCCCGCGCCATCCGGACTCTTCGCAATCGTGACGTGGGAAGCGGTCGACTTGAGTCAAGCCCTCGTCGTCCTCGGGTTCCCCAGCGTCGGCCTCGTCGGGAGCATCGCCTCGGCTCACCTCGTGGCCTCCCTTCGGCTTCGAGAGGTCGGGGCGCTCATCTCCCCGGAGTTCCCGCCGACCGCGGTCGTCCGCGA
The DNA here is from genome assembly GCA_016207545.1 of Methanobacteriota archaeon. Taxonomy (GTDB): domain Archaea; phylum Thermoplasmatota; class Thermoplasmata; order RBG-16-68-12; family EA-27; genus EA-27. The sequence continues at coordinate 3,319 of JACQPO010000034.1, forward strand.
GGGCATCAGCACCTCGCCCGTGCGCGTGTACCTCGGCGATGTCGTCTGCGGCGTCGATGGGGGTTGCCAGCAGCTGTGCGTGATCCATTCCGACGTCGCCCCCAAGTCCCGATTCGTGGTCCCGTTGGCCGACGCCATCGTTTCATGGGCGAGGGCGCGCGGAGCGCGTGGGCTCGTCGGTCTGGAGGGGGTGACGAAAGAGGACGCGCGCGAGGAGGAGGTCGGGGTCCTCGGCATCGCCAGCGATCCCGAGGGACGGCGGCTCCTCGACGGATTGCACATTCCGCCCCTGGAGGACGGGGTCCTCACGGGCATCGGGGGCGTCGCCCTTTACGCCGCTCGGGTCCATGGCGTGCCCGCCCTCTGCCTTCTCGCCGAATCGCGCGAGGACTTTCCCGACGCTCGCGGCGCGGCACGCCTGCTCGAGACCCTGCAGCCCCTCGTGCCTCTCGTCCCCATCGACGAGCGTCCGCTGTACGAGCAGGCCGAATTGCTGGAAGCGGAATTCCGCAGGCAACTCGAACGCTCTCAGCGCGCGGTGAGCGATCTGTCCCAACGGGCGAACGTGATGTACGGTTGAGGTGTCTTCCATGGTTACCGGTGCGGCTGCGACCGATCGTGCGGGGCGGGGCGTTCCGTTCCCCCTCCGCGTGCTCCCGCTCTACGTCGTCGTCTACCTTGCGTTCTTCACGTGGTGGTGGCTCATGGTCCTCTTGTTCGGCAACGGGCGCCTCGCGGAGGGCCTGGGGGTCGCGTACAGCTTGCCCATCGCGGTTTCCATCGCTGCGGCGGCCGCTGCGCTGGGCCAGGGGAGTCGATGGGCGGGAGCGATCCATCTCTCTTTCCTTCCCGTCGTACTGGCGGTCTACGCCGCCCTCCTCGCCGTCTTCTCGGGCGACCCATTCCGGTGGATCATCCTGACCCCCCATGCGGATTTGCCCCCGTCGATGACCATCGCTTCCGGAGGCCCCCTCTCCGATGCCGGTGCGCTGGTGGGCATCGGCTTCGTCTCCGCGGTTATCGCCATCATGCTGTTCCCCATGGGCGGTCTCCCTCGCTACTTTCAGTATCGCCGACCGCTCTTCGTGGCAGGGGTGATTTTCATGCCCCTGTTCATCGCGCTGGCGGCGGCTCTCCGGGCTCCTTACTCTCTGTTCTTCGAGGCACCTGAGGACAATGTTGTGAAAGGCTACGTGTTTCTTGCCCTCATTGCTGGGTTCTGGGGATCCGCGGCGTGGCTGGCCTCCGCCCGAACCCAGGGCATCTACGCCCCTGGGCTCGCGATTCGGCCCCTGCTCCCCTTCCGTCCCGACTTCATCCTGCCCGGGGGCGTGCTGTTCGTGAAGGGCACAATCCTGACCGGCGTTGGCCTCATGCTCATGATTCACAAAGGCCTGATGCTGCCGGCCTGGAATTGGTGGGGCTTCGCGCTTGCGTTTTGGGGCATCATCGCGCTCATCCCCGCTCGGGGTATGTACAAGATGATCCGCGGAAGACGACGGCGCATGCTGGGGGAACCGGCTGCGTTCGGCTCCGGCGCGGGGATCGGCCGCGAGCTGATCCTGTTTCTGGGCCTCCTAGTCTTGCTGTACGGCTTCGTGAGCGCCTTCAAGGGGTTCGTGCCCTTCGCGGGAATCGGAACCGTCCCTCGCTACAACTCTGTTCCAGAGGCCCCCGGCCTCCTGGGGCTTGCGCTGCTCGCCGTGGCCTTCGTGCTGCTTGTCCCCGTCCGGGCATGGGTGAAGACGAGACTCGCCGAGGGCGCAGAGACGTGGCCCCAACTTTTCGGGAAGCAGGCCCTCCTGTACCTGGGCGTGGTGACCATGATTCTCGGCTTCATCCAGACGTTCAACCTTCCGCAGGACGCGACGATGACGGAACAGCGCTACCTCGGCTTCTTCCCGTCCGCAAATCCCTTCGGATTCGTCCTCGGCGCCACCTTGCTGGGCCTCGGGGCGGTCCTGATCCTCGGCCTACGCCCCCTCGCGCTGCGGAACGAGCTCGCCGGGACGCTTCGGACCATGGTCGGCGTGGTCGCAGACGTGCCGGAGCCGTCCCGGACGGACTTCATGGCGCGCAGGGTCGCGGTCCTCTGCCGGATGCCCGAGGCACAGCGGGACTATCACGTTCGGTGCATGCTCGAGGGCCTGCGGGCGCTGCCGGAGGAGCGGGCGATCGCCCTGCGCCAGAAGATGATGGAGTTGCTTCTGCAGCGGCCGGAGGGGGAGCGGATGGCGCTCATGCGCTCCATGGACAAGGTCATGTTCGGTCCGGAACGAACGATGGGCAGAACGAAGCGGCACGCGACAGGATAGGTGAGGACGATGGGAAGAGGAACCGTGGCGGCAGGCATTGCGGTGTTGATCGTGGGTGTGATTGTGGCGGCCGTGGGCGGCCTAGCCCTCCGCGAGGCGGCGCAGGTGGCTAGCGTCGTGGTGGGCGTCGTCCTAGTGGTGATCGGCGCCATCGTCGCCGGGCTCGGAGGGCGCAGGCCACGGCCCTCAGCGCCAGTCCGTCCGGCCCCCGCGCCGGCGCCCCCGGCGATGGGACCGGACATGCGCCAGATGGTGGCCACGATCGCGGGATTGCCGGAGGAGAAGCGGCAGGCGATGTTGCGCACGCGCCTGGAGGAGTTCGCGCGGATGGACGACGCCCCGCGGAAGTCCGCGATGCGGATGATGCTTTCCGCGGCGTTGGACCTGCCGGAATCGAGCTACCGAGCCCTCGCGAAGTCGCGCATGCAAGTCCTCATGGGATTCCCCGAGGGCACCCAGATGAAGCTCATGCAGACCCACGTGGCGTCCCTCCAGGAGTTGCCGGAGTCGAAGCGCATGAAGGAGATGGGCGTCGTCAAGTCCCTCATCATGGAGCTGCCGCCGGACAAGCAGGCGATGATGAAGGGCATGATGGAACGACTCGGCATGCGGATGGAGATGTAGTTCGTCATGCCCAAGGAGGCCAGGCCAAATCGCGAGGCGGAGCGCTGCGAGGTGTGCTCGGCCCCCGCGACCCACCCTGCGGACGATTTCGGCTCGCTGTCTCTGTGCGACGAGTGTTTCCGCGAATTTGGGAACGTCCGAAGGCGGTGTTGCTGAGGTGGTCCGCACGGTAGGCGGGCGCGAGGTCGAGTCCTTTGCCCTCGAGGTCGTGCCCTCTACCTCCTGTCCGGTGTGCGCAAATCCCGGAATCCCGGTGACGCACCTCGTGATGCGCGCCGCATTGCCCCGCGAGTTTCATCGCGAGTTCGCCCGCGAAGGATTCTTGTTCTGCCCGACGCCGTCGTGCCCGCTCGCGTACTTCGATAACGCGGAGTCCGCGTACGTCCACAAGGACGAGCTGCGGGTTTTGGTCGGACGCAAGACCGCGGGCCCATCCGCCCCGGTCTGTTATTGCCTCCGCGTCACAGAGGGGCAGGTTATGGAGGAGGTCGCGGTCAAAGGGTGTTGCCGCACGATGGACGAGGTGGCTGCGGCGACTGGCGCGCTGTTGGGAAAGGCATGCCACATCGTGAACCCCTCGGGGAAGTGTTGCGGAGACGAGGTGAGGGAGGCGATCCTCAAGGCGTTGAGGACAGCTGGCTTTTCGGACGACGCCCCGGAGGTACTCAAACTGCTCGAGGAGGATGTCGACCATTGTCGAAGTCATTGCGGCCTGGGCGAGGCGGACTAAGCACGGTGGACGCTGGGCGCCAAGCGGATTCCGCCGCGAGCAACCCAGGGCCCACGCCTTTTCCGCGGCGTTCCGCAAAGTCCAGAGATCGACCGAGACGCAAGCTCATGGCCCACATGACTACGCGATTCGGCGCGCCTGGGTCAGAGTTCCCGGCGCCCAGCGTCCTCGGGGGGCTGCAGGGGTTACTGCGGCCGATTTCTCGTTTCCCGCGGGAATGCGGATTTCGCAACACCCAAGACCCGTGACCGCGCGTCGAGCGAGGAAGCGATTTATTCGAGGACCTGCTGGGACATCTAGGAGGTGAAGAGTTGGTGAACCGGGCGCAGATTTCCGGCGGGATTGGCGTCGTCCTAGCGATCATCGCGATCGCCGTGGTCGCCGCATCCTCGGCGGAGCTCGCCGCAAAGGTCGCGGGAGCAGTGGTAGGAGTGCTGCTCATTGCGACGAGTGCGGTTGCGGCATCGGTCAAAGGGCTCCCCACGTGAAGCCCCCAGGGGTCGTCCGCGGAGCTCCTCCGTCCCGGCGACCCTCCTTCTTTTGCTCAATTGCGCTCGTAGGAATCGTCAAGGCGCAGCGTGTGCCGAGGTCCTTCTCGGCAGGAGACGAGAAAGGTGATTCTCGGTGGCAGGCGTTCAAACGACCGTTGCGCTCATTCGAGGCCGAGGTCTGTGTCTCGCGAGCCGCCGCGGACGGTGGCTCCCCGGAGACGCCTTCCGATCCGGAGTCAGCGTTTCCCCATCGGTCGGCTGCAGAATCCTCGGCGTCCGCCACTCACCCGGCATGGGCCGTCCTTGGTCATCGCGGCGCCACCAGTCGTGAATCTCGCCGACCGTTGCGATTTCCGACGAGCTCCACCACGACCCCGTTCCGCGTGGCTGCGTGCAAGGAGGCCTCCATCTCGTCGTCGAACAAGCCGGCGTAGAGCCGCTGTAGATGCCACCACAGCACGAGCCAGTGGACGCCGCTCGGGACACCATCCATCTCTTGGGTCCACGCACGACGGCTACTTGGAGGTGTCATGTGCAAGCAGCAGGCAGAGGCCACATAGTCCGCGGTTACCGCAAAGCTTCGATGCCCTGTCTCCGGTTGGCCCGAGGACCGTTCGCATCGTGGGGTGTCGCGGTGGAAGACGAAGATAACCGCCTCGCGCCGGTCATTGGGACTTCTCGGCCTCTGCCCTCTCGTTATGCGAAAGGCGAGGCTTTAGCAGACGGTATATTCCGAAAAGGGTTCGGCCCATTCGGGGGTTAACGAACTGTTCGGCGTCCGGCTGGTCCGATTCCGCAGGTTGAAACGCCCGTCCCGTCAACTTCATGAAGACGTCCTCCAGGGACGGGTTTCGAACCACGACACGCGCGCGATCGATGAGGTTCCCGTATTCCAAGATGCGCTGGACCGCGAGCTGCGGGTTCGGCGTGAAAATGACGAGGCCGCGAAGGCACTCGACGTTCAACTCTTGGATTGCGGCGCGGTATTCGTCCACCACCTCGGGCCCGCATTCCATGCGGACTTCGACGACCTTGGTGTCACGCAGCGCGGATTTCAGCCCCTCAACGGTCCCCACGGCTGCCGTCTTGCCACGGTCCAGGATCGCCACGCGGTCGCACAACAATTCCGCTTCGTCCATATCGTGTGTCGTGAGGAGGATTGTCTTACCCCCTGCACGAAGTCGATCGAGGACTCCCCAGAGCTGGCGCTTGGCGCGTGGGTCGAGCGCATCCGCTGGCTCATCCAACATGAGCACGGGAGGATCGTGGACCAGCGCGAGGGCCATGTTCAACCTCCCTTTCATGCCTTCGGAAAGTGCGGACACCATGCACCGCTCCCTCGTTTCGAGCCCCACTTCCTCGAGCAGCTCGCGCACCCTATCGCGGAGCGCATGGCGCGGTAGGCCATACAGGATGCCGTAGAAGGTGATCACTTCTCGAACCGTCAGGTGCCCGTTGAGCCTCAACTCGTGGGTCGCTAGCCCGATTTCCTTCTGGAGCTGCCTCGCGTCGAGGTAACAATCCAGGCCAAGGATCCTCACGCGGCCCCTTGCCGGCCTGCGCTGGCCCGAAAGGATATCGAGGAGGGTGGTCTTCCCCGCTCCGTTCGGGCCGAGGAGGCCGAATATCTCGCCGCGTCCGGCCTGGAAGGAAATCCCGGAGAGCGCTGGTACGCCCGCATAGAAGAACCAAACATCTTCGGCGTCGACGACCAAGGTCATATTTCCTCACCTCTCCCGAGCGAGCAGGTACGTCCCGAATGCATACAGCACGACGGCCATCACCGCCAAGCTGACGAGGGCGCCGCCCACGTCCGTTAGGCTCCCGCCCGCGACCATCAGGTGGCCGAGCGCCGCGTTCGAATACGTGGTCGGGAACACGTTGCGGAGAACCTGTCCGACCGCCGATTCCTGCACGGGTAGGATGCGGGAGCTGAAGAACATCATCGGCAGGTTGACGAGCGTCGCGAGGTAGAACACTTCGTCGGCCGTCCGGGAGAGGTGCGCCACGATGAGCCCGATTCCCACGAGGGCGGAGGCGGCCAGGGCGAGCACCAGCGCAATCTCCGCGGCCGACCCTCCGACCCCAACGTGAAAGACACCCACCGCGATGAGGAACAAGATGGCCAGCTGAAGTCCGATGAGCAGGAAGTTTGCCCAAGCATTGCCGAGGAGGAAGGTGGCGCGTCGGATGGGCGCGAGAAGGATGCGCTTGCGGGCGCCCGCGATCCGGTCCTCGATTGACAGGGCGGCCGCCCCGAGAACGCCCGACCACGCCAGCTGGATACCCACGATTTCCGGGAACAGGAGGTCCAAGGTGCGCACACGCTTTGCCGTCAGGAAATCGAGGGAAATGCGGAAGACCCGCCGCATCGTCTCTAGCGCCTGCCGTCCCGCCTCCTCCGACAGGAGGGGCCGAAGGTCGAGGGTGGGTAGTTGCTCGAAGGTGGACCCACCCGCCGGCGGGGGGAACGGCCCAACTCCCCAGGAATCGAGAGTTCCGTCTTGGAAGAAGGTGACGAAATAGTATTGGTCGACGTCCACGAACACAACGGAAATGACGTCGCCGGGTACCACGAACAGCCACGCCTCCGAGGGGGCCGCGCGGGGCGATGGAAAGGCACCCACCAGAATCCGCACGTCCTCGGCGGTATAGTTGCGCAGCCTCTCGAAGATTTGAATGACGCTTGAAAGCAGGGGATCGTCGCGGATTTCGTCAACGACTCGATCCAGCTCCGAGAGACTCACCGCGGGGATGGTCTGTTCGCCGAACGCCAGGCCAAAGAGCAGTACCAGGACGATCGGCGTGAGGATAAGGAATGCCAACAGCTTCCGGCGATGACCGATTTGCTCAAGGTGCCGCCAACCGATCGTCGCAGCGAGGCGAAGGAAGGAGGTGCTCATCCTACGAAAGTGGAGTGTCCTCCAGTACTTGACTTTCACGTGCGGGTTCCACAAGCACGAAGGCCGGAGCCCGTGGGGAGCGCACCGCTTGGGCCGTGGAAGCGGCGTGGTGGGCACGAGGCCTCCCTGATGGGTCCTTGGGTCCGCATCCTAGCCGAAACTCGCCGCGTCCGCGAGGGAATCCAAGGCCGCTCGGTCGAGGTCCTCCACGCGGCCGAAGGCGGGCACACCGTGACGTTTGTTGAACTCCGTCATGAGCACGACTTCCCCGCACGTTCCTTCCGCCAGCTCTTGGAACAACATCGGGGCCGTCACGTCCACTTCGCCGTAAACAACGTGGTCGATTCCCGAGTTCCTCATCACTTCCTCTCGGACGTCCTTCGAGAGGCTCACGAATTCCAGGGCGCCGGTCCCCCCGACGACGAGCCGGAACGCGAGATTTCGACGGTCTCGGAGTGTCTTCAACTTGCGAATGAGGGTGCGAAATTCGCGAACCGCGAACGATTCGCTTCCTCCGAAGTACTGACCGATCTGCGTCAGCGGATTCAGGCCGAGCGGGTTCATGGTCGCTACCCCGACGACTTTCGTGTCCTCGTCGAGAAAGTGGGCAACGTGGTCTCCGCTGACCGTCGCGACCGCGTCCCTGCCTAGACGGCGGCATAGCGCAGACTCGAGCTTGCGCATTCCATAGGGAGCCCGCATGAGCCGACCGCCGCCGTACGTTGGCGGGGGCACGGCGAGGTACTCGAACAGTGCTCGCACGGCCCGGTTCAGGTGGGCCGCGCGCTTAGGATTCGACGGGCCGCAGGCGTAGAAGGGGGCGTGGGGGAGCTTGCGGAAGTCGCTCGTAAGGGTACGATCGGCCGTCAGGACAAAGCGCGTCATGCCCACGCCTCCTCTTGGGGACCATCTGCCCTCGATGATTATTGGGGAACAAAAGGGCGCCTTGCGGAAAGCGCAAGACGCGAGCGCGAAATTCGAGGAAACCTCAGCCTGAGTCGGCGCGCCGGCCGATTGGAGGACACGCGCCACTTCGCCTTTAAGCCAAAGGATGACCCTATGCCGTGTGCCTGTCGCGCCCCGACCGGGCGGGTAGGAGGTGAGATATGCAAGAGGCCAAGGGGGAAGGGATCTTGTTCCTGAAAGTGAAGCCGGGGACGGTGGAGACGGCCCTAAGGGAAGTGCGGGCGAAGGCGGAGGTCACGGAGGCCGATCCGGTCTTGGGGCCCTACGATCTCGTCATCGCCGGGGCGTTCAAGGACCTCGAGGATTTTCGCCGGTTCTCCGAGGGGATCGTGAAGACGGACTTCTGCGAGGACTGCGTCGAATCGATCAGCTTGGAGCGCTGGCGACGGGAGAAGCCCGCGCGCGGCGCTGCCGCGGCCTGGACGTTGATCAAGGCGGAGAACCCGAAGCGGGTCGCGGAAGAGCTTCGCAAGGTTCCCGCGGTGAACGCCGTCTTCTCGACGATGGGCTCCTACAACGTCGTCGCCAAGTTGGTCGCGAAGAATCCGCGGGAGCTCCAAGACGCCATCCTGCGGAACGTCCACGCGCTCCCCGGGCTCCGTCGGACGGAGTCCCTGACAATGGCGGGTGAGGAGGACTAACCATCCTGCCTCCCCCTCCCCTTTCTTTTCCCTTCCCGTCTCGGAACATCGGCTGGCTGCGTTTTCAGCAGGGCTCGGCGCCATCTGAGGACAGAGGTCTGCGAAACGCCCAGCGCCTCACACACTTGACCGACGGAGATCCTTCCTTCTGCCGCGATTGCCAACGCAGCAGCGGCCCAATTCAAGGGACTGCCGGACCGAAGGAGATCCCGTTCTTGGGCTTCCGCGAGGAGCTCTGCCGCTTCGCGCTCGACGGAGGGGGGCAACAGCAACGCGGAAGCGAGACGGGGTAGGTAGGCTCGCGGGTCGCAGAGACTCCGCGGGAGCCGAAGTTCGGAGCAGACGATCGAGAGGGCTTTCCGTACCTTCCGTGGACGGGTCTCGAAAAGGCGGCTCATCTCCCTCATGCCAAACGGTTGCGTAGTCGAGCGAGTGACCGCGAGTAGGCAAGCGGCGGCAACGGCCCGAGAACTTCGTCCCGAAACCAGTCCCGCCGATGCTGCCTGTTCGTACAGAAACACCGCCTCAGCCATAGACGGCTCCGGCAGCGACAGGCTGCGGCAAACCTGCGC